>NZ_AZYW01000009.1:0-517 GCF_000517725.1 Streptococcus sp. SR4
CATCATTATTTCTCTTGTGTTTAAAAAAGATACCTACATCGAGATTCAAGCAAAACTTGATTATCCTGCACCATCATGCCCTCACTGCCATGGAATGATGATTAAGTACGACTTTCAAAAAACTTCTAAAATTCCTCTTCTCGAGCAAGCGGGAACTCCAACACTACTATGTCTGAAGAAACGTCGCTTCCAATGTAAAAGCTGTTATCGCGTCACGGTAGCTGAGACATCAATTGTTGAGAAAAACCACCAAATCTCCAACCTTGTCCGGCAAAAAGCTACACAACTCCTTACTGGGAAGGTATCACTAACAGATATTGCCAGAAGACTTCGTGTGTCGACATCCACTGTCTATCGTAAGCTTGACCAGTTTACTTTCAAGGAGCATTATGACAAGCTCCCAGCTGTTATGTCTTGGGATGAGTTTGGGTTCAAGAAAGGTGAACTCGCTTTTGTGGCGCAAAACTATGAGACCAACAAACTCATAACCATCCTTGATAATCGCCGTCAAACCACT
>NZ_AZYW01000010.1:0-95518 GCF_000517725.1 Streptococcus sp. SR4
AGTAGATGTTGTATCTTCCGCAGTCGGTGTTACTGGTGTCACAGTTGGTGTGTAAGTCGCTGAAGCTTTGGTTCCGTTCTTATCTTCACGAACAACAGTTACAGCTGGTGCTGTTCCAGTAAATGATTTCTCTGGGACGAAAGTTACGGTTCCGTCTGCTGCCACTGTGTAAGTACCAACGCCGTCAACAGTCTTAGTCGTTGAGCCATCGTCAAACGTTGCTGGAACGTTTTCATTGATAGCTACTGTTTTCTCAACGCCATCAACTGTTACTGTTCCACCCTTGAATTCAGGTTTACCTGTTTGAGTAGCACCTTGAATATCCGTTGTTTCAGCTGGTGTAGCTGTTGGAGTTACTGGAACAATTTCAGGTGTGTAGGTTGTATCCACCTTGATGCCGTTTGAGCTTTCAGCTTGAACCTTAACAGGCGTTACTTTACCTGTATAAGATTTGTCAGTTGGTGTGAAGGTTACTTGTCCAGTTGCTGGATCAATTGAGTACGTACCGATTTTAGTTGTACCATCTTCAGCATAGGCTGGCGTAGTCGCCACTTCATTTCCATCTTTGTCCAAAAGTGTGTAGCTATTATCTTTTATTGTAATAGCTTTATCTTGACCATTTACTTGAACAGTTGCACCTTCAAAGGTTGGTGTTCCAGTTTGTGTCGCACCTTGGATATCTTTAGATGTAGCTGGTTTAGCTGTTGGAACAGCTGCTACAACTGTTGGTGTGTAACTTGCATCTGAAGTGATGGTTGAAGTCTTACCATCTTCATTTGTAATCGTCGCTATTGCTTGAATTTTCACGCCAGTTGCAGTTCCGACAAAGTCTTTTTCAGGAGTAAAGGTTACTGCTCCGGTAGTAGGATCGATTGTGTAAGTACCTTCACCTGCTACTGTTACAGTTGTTTCATCTGTTGGTTGACCTGTTGCAGGGTCAATCAATTTCTTACTTGTAATTTGAGCAGTCTCATCATCACTCAAAGCAAATGTTGGAGTTTCAGTTTGAGGAATATTTTGAATGTCTTCAGAAACTTTATTTGTTGGAGTAAGAGTGACTGGATTAACAGTTGGTGTGTAAGTTGCAGATGCTTTAGTTCCGTTCTTATCTTCACGAACTACTGTTACAGCTGGTGCAGTACCAGTAAAGCTTGGTTCTGGAACAAATGTTACAGTTCCGTCTGCAGCTACTGTATAAGTACCAACGCCATCAACAGTCTTAGAAGTAGATCCATCATCGAAGGTTGCTGGAACGTCATCATTCATTGGTACACGGTTATTACCTTCAGTGAAGGTTGGTTTGCCAGATTGGGTTGCACCTTGAACACCTGTTGTTTCAGCTGGTGTCGCAGTTGGTGTTACCGGTGTAACTGTTGGTGTGTAAGTCGCAGAAGCTTTGGTTCCGTTCTTATCTTCACGAACAACAGTTACAGCAGGTGCAGTTCCAACAAATGATTTTTCTGGTACAAAGGTTACTGTACCGTCTGCTGCCACTGTGTAAGTACCAACACCATCTACAGTCTTCGTAGTTGATCCATCATCAAATGTTGCTGGAACAGCGTCGTTCATAGGCACACGGCTATCGCCTTCAGTGAATTCAGGTTTGCCTGTTTGGGTTGCCCCTTGGATGTCTGTTGATTCAGCTGGTGCAGCTGTTGGGGTTACTGGTGTCACAGTTGGTGTGTATTTAGCTGTGATTTCAGTACCGTTCTTATCAACACGTTTCACTGTTACGCCTGAAGCAGTTCCAGTGAATGATTTTTCTGGGACGAAAGTTACGGTTCCATCTGGAGAAACAGTGTATGTACCTTCTCCATCTACTGTCTTAGTCGTTGAACCATCTTCGAAGGTAGCTGGTGTATCCTCATCAATTGGAACATTTGGATTGCCTTCCGTGAAGGTTGGTTTACCTGTTTGAGTTTGACCTTGGATATCAGTTGATGTAGCATCTTCAGATGTTGGAACAACTGGAGTAATCTTAGGTGTGTAAGTTGTTTCTACTGTTGTACCGTTAGTATCCGCAGCTTGAACCTTAACTGGGACAACATCGCCGGAATAAGATTTATCCGTTGGTGTGAAGGTCACAACACCTGTATCTTTATCAACGGTGAAGGTACCAATTTCTTTACCTTCTGGTGACTTAGCAACTACAGATGTTGCTGGTTGACCATTTTCATCAAGAAGAGTAATGGTATCCTTGTCGATTGGTGCTACTTCATCACCTTCAGTGAAGGTTACTGTACCTGTTTGAACCAAACCTTGAGGTCCAGTAGATTCAGCAGGTGTTGCAGTTGGAGTTACTGGAGTTACAGTTGGTGTGTAAGTTGCAGAAGCTTTTGTTCCGTTCTTATCTTCACGAACAACTGTTACGGCTGGTGCTTTACCTGTGAATGATTTTTCAGGGACGAATGTAACTGTACCGTCTGAAGCCACCGTGTAAGTACCAACGCCATCGACTGTCTTGGTAGTTGAACCATCATCAAAAGTAGCTGGAACGTCATCATTCATTGGCACACGGCTGTTGCCTTCAGTAAATTTAGGCTTACCTGTTTGGGTTTGTCCTTGTTTACCTGTAGATGTTGTATCTTCTGCAGTCGGTGTTACTGGGGTTACTGTTGGTGTATATGTCGCAGAAGCTTTAGTACCGTTCATGTCTTCACGAACAACCGTCACTGCTGGTGCTGTTCCAGTAAATGATTTCTCAGGAACGAAGGTTACGGTTCCGTCTGCTGCCACTGTGTAAGTACCAACGCCGTCAACAGTCTTAGTCGTTGAGCCATCGTCAAATGTTGCAGCAACATCATCATTCATCGGCACACGGCTATTACCCTCAGTAAATACAGGTTTACCAGTTTGTGTAGCACCTTGGATATCTGTAGTTTCAACTGGTGTTGCCGTTGGAGTTACTGGAGTCACAGTTGGTGTATAAGTTGCAGAGGCTTTGGTTCCGTTCTTATCTTCACGAACAACCGTCACTGCTGGTGCAGTTCCAACGAATGATTTTTCAGGTACGAATGTAACTGTTCCGTCTGCTGCTACTGTGTAAGTACCAACGCCGTCTACTGTCTTAGTCGTTGAACCATCATCGAAGGTCGCTGGAACAGCTTCATTAATCGCTACTGTTTTCTCAACGCCATCTACTGTTACAGTTCCGCCCTTAAATTCAGGTTTACCAGTTTGCGTTGCACCTTGGATATCTTCTGTTTCAGCTGGTGTTGCTGTCGGTGTTACTGGAACGATTTCAGGTGTGTATGTTGTATCCACCTTGATACCGTTTGAACTTTCCGCTTGAACCTTGGCTGGAGTTACCACACCTGTGTATGATTTATCAGTCGGTGTGAAAGTGACTTGACCAGTAGCTGAATCGATAGAGTAAGTACCGATTTCAGTTGTACCATCAGCAGCATAAGCTGGTGTACTTGTCACTTCATTGCCATCATTATCCAAAAGCGTGTAGCTATTATCTTTGATTGTAATAGCTTTATCTTCACCGTTTACTTGGACAGTAGTTCCTGCAAAGGTTGGTGTCCCTGTTTGCGTTGCACCTTGAACATCTTTAGATGTAGCTGGTTGAGCTGTTGGAACAGCAGCTACAACAGTTGGTGTGTAGGTCGCATCTGAAGTAATGGTTGCAGTCTTACCGTTAGCATTTGTAATAGTAGCTGTTGCCTGAACAGTTACTCCTTTTGCAGTACCAACAAAGTCTTTTTCTGGCGTAAATGTTACTGCTCCAGTCGTTGGGTCGATAGTATAGCTACCTTCTCCTGCTACTGTTACAGTTGTTTCATCAGTTGGTTGACCAGTTGCTGGATCCACCAATTTCTTGCTTGTGATTTCAGCAGTCTTATCATTACTCAAATCAAAGGTTGGTGTTTGGGTTTGAGGAACGTTTTGAACATCCGCAGAAACCTTGTCTGTAGGAGTCACTGTGATTGGTGTGACTGTTGGTGTGTACTTAGCTGTTGCAGTCTTGATGTAATCCTGTTGGATCTTACCATCTTTGTTTCTACCAACTGGCGCTGACAATGTAACTTCCACACCTTTTGCTGTACCAGTAAAGCTTGGATCTGGAGTGAAGGTTACTTCACCCGTTGAAGGATTAATCGTATAAGTTCCTTCCCCTTCAACTGTTACAGATGGCGCATCAGTAGTGAGACCTGTGGCAGGATCCACCAACTTAGCAGGATATTCTGCACTTGGAGTGATTGCAATCTTGTCACCATTTGAGTTAGTCTCAGTTGTGTTAAAGGTCGGAGTTTCTTTTTGAGTCGCCCCTTGAACATCCGTCGAAGTTTTGTCAACTCCTTCGATTTCAATTGGAGTGACTGTTGGAACGTATTGACCATCCATGGTATTCAACTGACCATTAATGTTTGCTTCTTGATCTGGGAATTTTGTTGACCAACCAGTATCATAACCGTTGTTATCTGAACGACGGATAGAAATACCATCAGCTGTTCCAAGGAAGTTATCTTCAGGAATAAATTCAACATCGACATCTTTACCGTTGGCAGTAATCTTGTACTTACCTTGTCCTGGAACGACATAGTAACCGTCCCCATCAAGAGTAGCACGGTTGCCATCTTTATCAACGATGTATGGTTCTACCGTTTCGTCAATAACGGCACTAGAATTAAGCTCATACTTGTGTTCTCCACGTGCTGTAAAGGTTACAGTTGCAGTTTGCTTCGCCCCTTGAGGACCACTTGTTTCCTTGAATTCCCCTTTTGGTGGGTGCGTAATTTGAGTTCTGAAGTCTTCCACTTCCCCTGAGAGGGCCATACCAGTTGGGCTCTCAATCTCGTTAGCTTTCTTGGCAATACGAACACGAGCACCTAGTTCTTTAACGCTAGGGTCGATATAAGTCTTGCTATTTGCAAAAGTCAACTCAACTGTACCGTCATTTGTGATTCTTGCAAGATCAGAGCGTTCATCTTCATCAAAGGTACCATTTTGGTTAAAGTCTATCCAACCGTAGATATAAGCTTCTGAAGCTCCATCTGTATGGGCTTCTATTGACAGCTTGTAGTTACCTGGGCGTGTACGATCCATCTTGATCATCTCATTGGTTGTACCTTTAAGCTCATCTGGAAGCAATTGGTCAATTCCTTCATCGGCCGTAGTTGCCTTATCATCACCGAACCAGTCAAGAACAGTATTCTCATCCATATCTGGGCTCACATTACCAATATATGGTTGATTTACTTTAGCACCAGTTATACCATCTACAGTTGCAATGGTATGCATAGCTTTTCCGTATGACTCAGGAGCGTCCCCTTCATCAATTGGGAAGAATCCTAGCATTGCTGACTGTTTACCACCTGAAGCGACATAAAGTCCAACTTCAGAGGCACCACGCGTCATAACGATTGGAACAGTATAATTACCTTCAGAAATGTTTGGTCCAAAGATACCGGTTCCTAGACCACCTGTAACTTTGTCAGGATTTCCAAAATACTTCCAAGCTACTGGTTTCTTTTCTGGTCCAACTTGAGTAGATCTACGAAGTTGGTTTAAGTTGGTATTATTAAATTTAGGATTAGGTCCAAAAAGATTTTCAGTATCTTGTGGTGAATATGTTACAGAAGTAGTTGGTCTGGTAAACTTTTTCCATTCTCCAATATGCTGCCAACCTTCTCCATTGGTAGTAAACATAACTAATTCACCTGGGTTAGCAGACTCCCCATCAGCCATAACAATAGCTGGCTTAACTGTCTTACCACGGAAGGTTGCAGAGATTTCAAACTGAACTCCAATATTTCCACCATTCAAAGCTGAACTTATGGTAGTCTTCTTGGTTTTCGTATCAATATTCTCAAATCTGATTTCAGTCCAATTATTTTGGGCATCAGCGACGATTTTGGCCTCTTCACCATTGTTAAAAGCTTGCCTAGCAGCATTTGAAGTGACTCCACTTACATAACCATTTTTTGCATTTGGATCATAGGTTGCTTTTTCAGCTTCTGTAGCCCCTTGATTTTCCATCCGTTTCTTATAGATTTCAGTCGCTTGGAAAGGTTTCAAGGATTTGACTTTTACAGTAACTACATAACCAGGCATAATTTCCTTGGTATAGGTAGACCCAACTTGAAGAGCCAATTTTTCTTCTAAGTTCTCAGTTGGTTTAACTTCACTTTTAGGAACTAGTACTGTAGTAGTTCCTGTCCAGTTAGCTACATCTCCAAAGTCCAACCATGAGATTTGGCTAGCCATAGATTTGGCATCAACATTTGTTGTAAAGCCTGGTTTTTCAACTTTTGGAGTTGAAGTTGCATCTTCAACATCATCCCCAATCAAGCTTTCGTCATTAGGATCACCTAATGCACGACGTGTACGACGTCGACCAGAAGTTTCTGCTGTTACAACAGGTTGCTCTACAGCAGACGCTTCGGCACCACTTGAAAGAGCATTCGTTGTAGAAGCTTCTGCTTGAACGTCCACACCTTGTGCTTCAGATGCTGTTTCTGAAGCAGGTGTCTCAGAAGATGCTGATGTAACAGATGCTGTCGTTGAAACTCCCGCAGTATTGTCTACACTTGTAGAACTAGCAACACTAGTGGTAGATGCTGCCGTACTTGCTGACGTTGACGAAGCTGCTTGAGATGTTGTTTCACTAGAAGCTTGTGTTGTCGACGTTTCAGAATTAGCTAAGCTAGCATTTGAAACAGTTTGAGACTGACTATTAGTCTCAGTACTAGATAAAATATTTGCGACTTCCGTTGAAGCTTGAGCAGCAACAGCAGTCTGTGAAGATGACTCTTCACTCACTGTTGCAGTAGTGCTTGTTACATCTCCTGCTTGCACTTGGTTAGCTGTTTCATCGGCAGATACTTGACTAGCAGTACCAACCATAACAAGTGTTCCAAGCAAGACCGAACAAACGCCTACATTCAACTTACGAATCGAAAATCGACTTATACGATCATTAAATAAATCTTTACCCACTTTGGTAATCCTCCACACTTAAACAATTAGGTATCTCACCCCTCAATGAGATTAAAAGTATTTAAAAATACTAATCGTTAAACATTCTAACAAAATTCCTAATATTTGTGAAAAGTTTTGCTCATATTTTCAAATATTTTAAAAAATTTACTTAAATAAAATCAAGTAAAAAACAAAATAATTGTATATATATTACTTAATTATAAGTATTTTAATGAAAGGTTTTATAATTATTTATTTTTAGAATTGTCAGTAAAAAGAAACTTATGATTTCATTTTTTTCAAAAAATCGATTTTCAGAATTAACAATTCATTAGATATTTTAAATTAGTAAGTCATTATTTAAATATAAATTGATAGTTATTTAAGAAGTCTATCTAAAAAAATAACGTTTACAATTGACCTAACTATAGTTTAAAAGCCTATTTAACGCCTTTCTGTAACTCGTAGTTTTCAAGAAAAACAAAACTCTTAGAAAAGATAATTTCCCTCTTCTCTAAAATCTTCTAGGCCTATGACACAGATTCTCGTTTTGTAAGACATTTAGGACAAAATCTGTTTAAAATGCCAAATGTAATAAATATTAATTCGCCACTTCTTCATTTCTTATTATTATCCGATTAATTTACCTACCTATGAAAAAAACTCTATAATCACTTCAATAGCTAAACCACTAAAAAGATTATAGAGCAAAAAAAGAAGATCCCAAGGATCTTCTTTCTATTTAAGTTATACTTAAATTATTTTACTGTGCGGATACGCATAGTGTTTGTACCACCTGTACCTACTGGAACACCAGCAACGATAACAATGTTGTCACCAGATTCTACAAGACCTGATTCCAATGCAACTTTTTCAGCAACATCAAACATATCATCAGTTGAGCTTGGTTTTTCAGTAACTACCGGAATAACACCCCAGTTAAGCATCAATGATTTTTGAGTAATTTCATCGAATGTTACAGCCAAGATATCAGCTTCTGGACGGTATTTAGAAATCAAACGAGCAGTGTTACCTGATTCAGTAAGAGCAACAACAAGTTTGATATCCATTGAGTTAGTAGCATCTTTAACTGCAGACGCAACTACTTCAGTCTTAGTTGAACGGTCAAATGTTGATGAATCAAGACGACCATACTCTTTAAGAAGAGTTTGAGCGTTTTTATCAATTGTAGCCATTGTACGAACTGATTCAACTGGGTATTTACCATTTGCAGACTCACCAGAAAGCATTGTAGCATCTGTACCATCGATAACTGCGTTAAATACGTCAGATACTTCAGAACGAGTTGCACGTGGTTTTTCTGTCATTGTTTCAAGCATGTTAGTAGCTGTAACAACAACTTTACCAGCAGCGTTTACTTTAGTGATGATCATTTTTTGGTAAACTGGAACCATTTCGAATGGTACTTCGATACCCATGTCACCACGAGCGATCATGATACCGTCAGCAGCTTCGATGATTTCATCGATGTTATCGATACCTTGTTGGTTTTCGATTTTAGCCAACAATTGAACATGACCGTTACCAGTTTCTTCACAGATAGCACGAACTTCTTGTACGTCTTTTGCAGTACGTACGAATGAGATAGCGATAAAGTTAAGACCTTGTTCAAGACCAAAACGGATATCAGCGTTATCACGTTCAGCAAGTGCTGGGAAAGGAATTTTAGTGTAAGGGATGTTTACACCTTTTTGTTTAGCGATGATACCATCATTTTCAACTTCAACGATGAATTCACGTTTTTCAGCATCTTTGTCTACAACACGAAGACCAAGTTTACCATCATCGATAAGAACTTGTTTACCAACTTCTACATCGTCAAAAACGTCAAGTGCACCTGCAACGTTCAAAGCGATAACGTCGCGAGTTGATTTGATACCTTGTTTAGTAGCAACACGAATTTGTTCACCAGTTTTGTATGCATACTCTTTAGCATCACCTTCGAACAATTCAGTACGCATTTCAGGTCCTTTTGTATCAAGAAGGAAACCTACTTTTTGACCAGCAAGGTCTTCTGCCATACGAACGACATCCATACGTTCACCTTGTTCAGCGTGGTCACCATGTGAGAAGTTGAAACGGAAAACGTTGGCACCTTCCTTGATCAATTGAGCAATGTTTTTAGCAGATGCTTCACGGTCAAGTTTTTCACCCCAGTAACCATCTTCACCAAATTTTTTGCCGCCACGGATTTCAACCGCAGGACCAAGTGTTGCAACGATTTTTACACGTTTATTCATGATAAATAAAAACTCCCTTATATTTTTTGTCGCCTTAGCGACGGATTAACAATAATTTGAGTAACTGAGATTAGCTCAAGTTAGACAATGAACGGTTAAGGTCTGCAAAGTCAAGACGAGCTTTGTGTGGATTGTTAACGATAATTTTACCGTCTTCAGTAAGACTGAACAAAGCGCCTTCTTCTGCTGTACCAAGGATTGGGCTTTCAACAAGCTCTTCATTGTGGATACCAACAGCTACACCACCAATACCTTGTTTAAGGAGGTCAACCGCATGTGCACCCATCCATGAAGCAAGAACACGGTCACGCGCAGTTGGCGAACCACCACGAACCACGTGTCCAATGTTTGTTGCACGAAGATCTGAAGTATCTCCAGCTTCTTTCATTTTAGCTGCAAATTCTTCAGCACCCATAACACCTTCAGCAAGTACGATTACGTGGTGAGTTTTAACACCTGATTCGTAACCTTCTTTAACTTTACGGACAACTTCGTTGATGTCGTACTCTTCTTCAGGTACGATAATTTGGTCTGCACCAGAAGCGATACCAGCCCAAAGAGCGATATCACCAGCGTGACGTCCCATAACTTCAACGACAAAAGTACGTCCGTGACTGAAAGCAGTGTCTTGAATTTTATCGATAGCTTCTGTTGCAGTTGCAACAGCAGTATCAAAACCAATTGTATAGTCTGTACCAACGATATCGTTATCGATAGTTCCTGGAAGACCAACAGCTGGGAAACCATGTTCAGTCAAACGCATAGCACCATGGTAAGAACCATCTCCACCAATAACTACTACACCTTCGATTCCATGTTTTTTTAGTTGCTCAATACCTTTAAGTTGACCCTCAAGTTGGGCAAACTCAGGATAGCGAGCAGACTGAAGGAAAGTACCACCACGGCTGAGGATGTTGTCTACGCCTTTGGCATCAAGTTGGAAGATATCTCCTTCAACCATACCAGCGTATCCACGGTTAATGCCGAATACTTCAATTCCTTCAGAAATTGCTTTGAGAACAACTGCGCGAGCGGCAGCGTTCATACCAGGGGCATCTCCACCACTAGTCAAAACAGCAATACGTTTCATTATTCCTGATACTCCTTTTATATATTTAACATTTTCATTATAACATAAAGAATTCTAAATGGCTTTAAATTTGAAAAGATTTATTGTTTTTTTTTATCGTAAAACCGTTTTCAACACATAAGGTGCTAATTCCTGATTAAGTTCCTCGTTCTTGGATACTCTATATCTTTGACTAACGATGGTTTCCTTACTTCCTTGATAACGAATAATTACAGGGATGTTTCCAGGATACTTAGCTAAGATTTGAGAAACGTCTAAGTCCTGATCATGATTCTCAAGTAAAATCCAGAAACGCTCCGTACTAGCTTCCTCCATGTTGGACAAAATTAACTGAATGCGTCCATCACGCTCCTGGGTCCGCCCATCAAGATAAAAGAGACCACCTTCACTTAATTTATCCTTATGATAGAAATAAGTTTCTGGGAATAGAGTAACATCAAGTTTATTGATCCCATCAGTTACGTTCAGAAAGGCCATCTGATCACCTTTTTTAGTTCTGATAATTCGAACGGACTCTAGCTGAACCAAAACCGTCGCCTTAGTATTAACCGTCAAATCAGAAATTGGTTGATAGGGACGAGAGGCCATTTTTTGAGCTAGGTGTAAAGGATGAGGACTAAGCCCAACTCCTAGTAACTCCTGTTCTAAATTATAACGATCCGTCTGGCTATAGTCTTCATAATCAACCCAAGAATAAGAGGACTCTGCAAACAAACTTCCTAACTCATTGACAAAAGTAAAGAGGTTGTTTAAATTGCCAATGATTTTCTGACGGTTTGGTTCAAAAATATCAAACAAACCAATTTGAATAAGAGGTGTCAAAATATCGACTTTCTGATATTTACTAGGAATACGTGTCAAAAAGTCTTCTATAGAAATGTATTTGCCATTTTGTTTGCGATCCTCAATAATCCAAAGGGAAAAATCTCTTGGCAAGCCTTTGATAGTCTTAAGGCCTAATACGATCTTGCCATCTGAAATCTTGTCCAGATAGGGAATCCTATTAATATCGAGTCTAGCTAGGGAGAAGCCATTTTCAATTGCATCCTTAATGTAATCACTAGACGAATAATTCAACATAACGTCATAGAATATCTGTGGGTAGTGCGTTTTGAAATAGGCTAACTGAAAGGCCAAAGCTGAGTAGGCATAGGCATGACTTCTATTAAAGCCATAACCCGCAAACTTAGCCATCATACTAAAGAGTCTTTCAGCAATCTGTGGGTCACGTCCTAACTGACGACTTCCTTCCATGAATTGTTCGGACATCTTGGACATTTCATTGGCATCTTTTTTAGACATCGCTCGACGAAGCAAATCGGCTTTTCCAAGTGTAAAGCCCGCAAATACTTGGGCAATCTGCATAACCTGCTCCTGATAGAGCATGATGCCATAAGTAGGCTCAAGGATTGGTGCAACTACTGGATCAATGAGATCTACTTTTTCCTTACCATACTTACGAGCAATGAAATTATCTGTATAATCGCTGGCTCCAGGACGGTTAAGTGAGGTTGTCGCTACGACTTCTTCGAACTTAGCAGGTTTAATTCGTTTAAGGAGGTTTATGGCACCTGCCTGCTCAAACTGAAAAATTCCCTTTGTCTTACCACTGGCAAAAAGTGCTAGGGTCTGTGGATCTTCCAAGTCAATGGATTTGATATCAATAGTGATGCCCTGCTCTTCTTCTAGCTTCTCTTTCATTTTTTGAACAAAGGTCAAATTACGGAGACCCAAGAAATCCATCTTAAGCAAGCCATTGGCCTCAACTGCGGAGGCATCGTACTGAGTAACCATCATATCCTCACCAGCTTTTAGAGGAATATGATTAGTCAGGTCATCATCACTCATCACTATACCGGCAGCATGAATTGAGGTTTGTCTTGGCTGGCCTTCAATAGCCTTAGCAATTTCAAATGCCCTCTGAAATTCCTGTCTCTGATTAATCAGCTGTCTGAATGACATATTCTTCTCATAGACAGAGGTCAAGTTATCACGAAAAGAAATCTTTTTACTTAGTTGGGACAGTTCAAATTCCTTAGCACCAAAACGTTTAAAAACATCTCGAATAGCCTGCTTGGCTCCAAAGGTTGAAAAGGTAACAATCTGAGCAGAGTGCTTACTACCATAACGGTCCCTAACATAATGAAGAAACTCGCTTCGATAGATATCAGGCAAGTCGATATCAATATCAGGCATGCTATAACGCTCTTCATTTAGGAAACGCTCGAAAAGCAAGTCATTTTTAACGGGATCAATTCCAGTAATGTCAAGAACATAGGCCACCAAGCTTCCTGCAGCAGATCCACGTCCCATTCCCATATAATAACCACGGCTACGCCCAAAGCGTAACAAGTCCCAGACAATCAAGAAATAATCATCAAAGCCCATCTGATGAATGATAGACAATTCTTTGTCTAAACGTTCCTGATAAACTGGTGATGTTAACTTTTTAGACTCCAATCCAGATTGAGCTAATTGACGTAATTGGTCAACAGCAGGCATATCTCGATTAAAACGTGGAAGCTTCAAATCCGTATCAAATTGATAAGTAATGTCTGAAACAAGTTGCCCCAAATTGTTCAAAGCCTCTGGAATATCACTATACGCACTTTCGATTTCTTGAGGCGAGAAAAGAAGCTGATTCATAGGACAAATAGAGGCCTCTGACAAGGAAACGTTTTGCGAGATGGCATGCAACATCTGAATCGTCGAGCGGTCTGAATTCTCAAAGTAACGCACTGTATGTAAGGGAACTACAGGATAATCAAACTCTTTACCCGCATCTTCTGGCCTTACCCCAATGAAAACCTCTGAACCAAGAGTCATCCCTGGCTCCCAGTCTTCACTCGGAAGGATGAGAGCAATAGCATTTAGATAGTCCGAAAAAGCTGTAAATTCACGCTGTCCTGAGGAGAGCTCTGTTGCCAACTTCATCAAATTTTTATAGCCCTGATTATTTTTAGCTAACAGGCGAAAAGGAATTTTTCTTCCCTCGTAAAATAGATTAGCTTCCATACCAATCAAAGGACGTAAACCGTTTCTACTTGCAAGCTGGGCAAAATGATAAGCAGCATAGAGATTGTCACGATCCATCAAACCAAGGGCTTGATAGCCAAGCTCTTTGGCACGCGCAACGTAGCTGTTCAAATCTACGACACTATCCATGAAACTATAGACGGATTTTGTATCCAATTGTGCAAACATGAAGGCCTCCTTTCTATCTTTCTATTATAGCATACGCTACTAGTAAAAACGCCTCTACCATATTAACTGTTTCAAACAAAAAGAATGAGATAGAACAACATTTTAGACATTGTCCTTATCCCATTCTTTTAAGTGATCATTATTTTTTTACTAACACATCATTGCTTTTGATAGCAAGATTGAATATCAAAGTTTAGAAAAACAACTTAGTCCCTTATTGCCAATATGATGGGCGTTGTTTTTCATAGGCAGCAATCAAATCTTCATATTGAAGAGTGATTCCAATATCATCAAGCCCTTCAACCAATTTACGTTTCCACTCATGATCGATATCAAATGGAAACTCTCCTGCTGAAGATTTAATGACTTGGTTTGGAAGGTCAATCGTGATTTCCTCACCTGCAGGAAGAGCAGCCAATTTTTGACGTACTTCCAAGGGTTGAACGATTGGCAACATACCATTCTTCAATTCGTTGTTATAGTGGATATCTGAAAATGATCCAGCGATAACACAGCGGAAACCATAGTCTTCCAATGCCCACGCAGCGTGTTCACGAGATGATCCTGAACCAAAGTTATCACCAGTAACCAAAATAGTCGCATCGCGATACTCAGGTTTATTGAAGACGAAATCAGGATTTTCTTCGTAGTCATCATTAAGATAACGCCATTCAAACATCAAATTCTTACCGAAGCCTTTTTTATCAACAGCTTTCAAGAATTGTTTGGGAATGAGTTGGTCCGTATCGATGTTATCATTCATCAAAGGTACTGATTTCCCTGTATAGACGGTAAATTTTTCCATTATCTTCTCCCTTATGCTTGAACTTCTGGCATATAGCGTACATCTACAAATTTACCAGCGATTGCCGCAGCTGCTGCCATTGCTGGACTACAAAGGTGAGTACGAGCTCCATATCCTTGACGTCCCTCAAAGTTACGGTTACTTGTAGATGCACAGTGAACGCCTTCTGGAACATGGTCTGGGTTCATACCAAGACACATTGAGCAACCTGGATCACGCCATTCAAATCCTGCATCCAAGAAAATTTTATCCAAACCAAGACGTTCAGCTTCTTTCTTAACTGGACGTGAACCTGGAACAACAATAGCTGTCAATGTTGGTGCGATATGTTTTCCTTTAACGAATTTAGCAGCTAACTCAAGGTCGCTAAGACGTGCGTTAGTACAAGAACCAATAAAGACATAGCCAAGATCGATATCTTTAGCATATTCGCCAGGCTTAACATCCATATACTCGTAAGCACGTTCATCATTAAAGTCTTTGATTTCTGGGAATGGTTGATCAAACTCAACACCCATTTCAGGGTTAGTTCCCCATGTAACCATAGGTGCCAATTCTGAAACATCAATAGTGATTACTTTATCGTATTCAGCATCTGGATCTGAGACCAAGGTTTTCCAGTCAGCTACTGCTTCTTCAAACTTCTCACCCTTAGGTGCGCAAGGACGCCCTTCAACATAATCATAAGTTTTTTGGTCTGGATTCATAAGACCCATCTTAGCACCAAATTCAATAGACATGTTACAGATAGTCATGCGTTCATCCATTGAAAGGGCATCAATAGCTTCACCACAATATTCAACCGCGTATCCTACACCAGCATCAACGCCATAGCGTGCAATAAGTGCAAGAATAAAGTCTTTTGAATAAACACCTGGCTGTGGTTTACCAACAAATTCAACCTTCATTTTCTTAGGTTTTACTTGCCACAAACATTGTGTCGCAAAGACATGTTCCACCTCAGATGTACCAATACCAAAGGCAATGGCACCAAAGGCACCGTGCGTAGCCGTATGACTATCCCCACAAACTACAAATTTTCCGGGTTGACTACGACCTGTTTCAGGACCAACCATATGGACAATCCCCTGACGAGCAGTACCGTGGGTAGCCGCATCAATACCAAATTCTTCGACGTTTTTCGCCAAAGTATCAATTTGGTTTTTAGAAATAAGGTCACGAATGTTAAAAATATCAACTGTAGGAACGTTGTGGTCTGTCGTACCAAAAGTTAGATCTGGGCGACGAACTTTACGTCCAGCATCACGAAGTCCTTGAAAGGCCTGTGGACTTGTAACCTCGTGAATATAATGCTGATCCACATACATCAATTGTGGTTCGCCCTCGTTTCCAGTAACGACGTGGCGTTCCCAAAGTTTATCAAAAATTGATTTTCCGCTCATAAAATACTCCAAATATAATCTAAGGATTAGCTAATCCGAAAGTCTTGTTAGAATAAGGTATAAAATAACGACATCAATAACAATTCCCATAAGCCAACATAGCTTAAAATACCATTTGTTAATTTTATGTCTAAAAAGTTTTCCACCTAGAAAAGCACCAATACCACCGAAAATCAGAGTCTGCAATAATAATGCCTTCTCAGAAATCCGTCTCTTATGTCGAATAGCCTTGCTTTTATCAAGTCCATAAGCACATAAAACAAGGAGATTCCATACCAACAAAACACTGAGTAACACTAGTTTTAGTGTCATGAGTTTAGAGATTGCTAATAATAGCTGCTGTCATTTCAGCAGTCGAAGCCTGACCACCCAAATCACGTGTCAAGATGCCTTGGTTCAAGGTCTTATCAACAGCATTTTCAATCAATTCAGCCCCTTCAGTTTCATTGAAACTTTCACGCAACATCATAGCTACTGATAAAATCATTGAAATTGGGTTGGCAATACCTTGACCGGCAATGTCTGGTGCTGAACCATGGATAGGTTCATAAAGACTAGGACCATTTTCAGAATGACTGGCAGATGGCATAACGCCTAAAGTTCCTGGAAGGACACTTGATTCATCAGACAAGATATCTCCAAAAAGATTTTCTGTCACAACCACATCAAAACGAGCTGGGTTGGTAATCATAATCATTGCGGCACTATCAACGAGTTGGTGTTCAAGAGTTACATCTGGAAACTCCAAAGAAACTTCATCAGCAATCTTACGCCACAATTTAGAAGTTGCCAAAACATTTTGTTTATCAATGCTAGTGACCTTTTTGCCACGACCTTGGGCAATCTTGAAAGCACGACGCATGATACGACGAATCTCATCTGCTGAATAATCATTGATATCACGAGCCTTATCTTCTTCGATAATATGCTCACCAAAGTAAATCCCACCTGTAAGCTCACGAACAACGACAAAATCTACGCCCTCGATACGCTCTGGTTTAAGAGGTGACAAGTGTTTCAAAGCATCAAAGATGCGGACAGGACGGATATTAGCAAAGAGATTTAGCTCTTTACGAATGGCCAAAAGTCCTTGTTCAGGACGAACTGGCGCATTGTCATATTTTGGTCCACCAATTGCAGCCAAGAGGATAGCATCTGCTGATTTAGCAGCATCCAAAGTTGACTTAGGAAGTGGATGACCTTCAGCATCAATACCAGCACCACCAAATGGTTTGGCATCGATGTCATAATCAAATCCAATTTTTGAAGCTACTTTTTCAAGAACTTCAAGACCCGCTGCCATAATCTCAGGTCCAATTCCATCACCTGAAAGTGTTACGATTTTCTTTGTCATGTTTAACTCCTCTTTGGCTTATGGAAGGTCACGATAAGAAACCTTACGTGCCATCTCACCGGCATTTTCTTTTTGAACCAATGTATTAGCATTGATATAGGCAATTGCTGATGCTTTCAAGACATCAAAGTCCAAACCAGATGCATTGAAAATAGTATCTGTATCTACATTTTCAACAGTTACAAGTACACGCGCTTGCGCATCAATACCATCAGTTACAGCGTCAATATTATAAGAAGTCAAGCGAACTGTTTGGTTGAAGAATTTGTCAATAGCATTGAAGATAGCTTCAACTGACCCTTGACCATTGGCCAAAAATTCTACAGATTCACCGTCTTCATTAGCCAAGCTTACTGTAGCAGTGATTGTTTCATCAGCATTAGTAGTCAAGCGAAGATCTTCGAAGTGGAAACCTTCTGGATTATCTACACTAGTACCAGCAACAAGTGCACGAATGTCTGCATCTGTGATATCATGTTTTTTCCCAGCCAAGACTTTAAATTTGGCAAAGAGTGGTTTGATATCTTCTTCAACAAAGTCAAGCTCAAGTTCTTTCAATTTTTCAACAAAGGCATGACGTCCTGACAATTTACCAAGAGGAAGACTGTTACTCTTCACACCTACCAATTCTGGTGTGAAGATTTCATAAGTTTGTGGGTTCTTAAGAACACCATCTTGGTGGATACCTGATTCATGAGAGAAAGCATTTCCACCAACAACAGCTTTATTTTTAGGAACTGGAATACCTGAGAAGCGAGAAACAAGCTCTGATGTATTCATTGTTTCATTAAGAACAATATCACTTGTTGCTTGGAAGAAGTCTTCACGAATTTTCAAAGCAACAGCTACTTCTTCAAGAGCAACATTACCCGCACGCTCACCAATACCATTGACTGTTCCCTGAACACGTCCAGCACCATGTTTAATTGCTGTCAAAGTATTTGCAGTTGCCATACCGAGGTCATCGTGACAGTGAACACCAAAGACAACTTTATGGTCTGATTTAATATTTTCAGTCAAATGATCAAAAATACGTGCAAACTCTTCTGGAGTCGTAAATCCTACTGTGTCAGGAATATTAATATATGATGCACCAGCATCAACTGCTGTTTGAACAACTTCAGTCAAGAAATCAAGCTCAGTACGAGTAGCATCTTCAGGAGAAAACTCAACAACTTCAAATTTTGAACGTGCATATGACACATGTTCTTTTACAGCTTCAAGAATTTCTTCTTTTGATTTCTTCAATTTAAACTCACGATGAATCGGACTTGTTGCGATAAAGACATGAATTTGTGGATACTTAGCATCTTTCAAAGCCTCATAACAAGCATCAATATCAGATTTTACTGAGCGAGCCAAGCCAGTAACAGAAGTTGTTGTCATAGCTTCTGCAATTTGTTTTACTGCTTCAAATGAATCTGGGCTAGCTGCAGGGAAACCAGCTTCAATTACAGAAATTCCCCATTTTTCTAGTTGCTTAGCAATGGCAACTTTTTCTTTGATTGAAAAGTTAACACCAGGTGTTTGTTCCCCATCACGAAGACTTGTATCAAAAAATTCAACTTTACGCATAGACAATCCTCTTTCTAAAAGTAAAAACGATAGTAGTAAAAAAACATCTCACTCGGAAACCCAAGCGAGATGTTTTTACCTCCCGCTTGGTAAGCCAAACAGGACTAATGCTTTTGCACTAGCCCTCATTACGCAATAGCAAAACAGTTGTAGTTGCGAATGTCATTTGACTCATTTCCTTTCGATGTATCTTGGTTAATATGATACATCTTTCCAACTTGAAAGTCAAGGAAAAATTACTGAATTGACTGACTTTTCTGACCACTATTTACAATTTTTTTCAGGAAAAGAAAAAAGCTGGCTTAAACCAACTTTTTCTTTATTATTGATAACTACTTATCTCAGCTTATTTTCCGAGGTAGTATTCGTTAACAACGTTCAATTTTTCGTCAAATTCGAATACCAATGGTGGGAAGTTTGGAATTTCAACATCCATGATTTCGTCGTCTGACAATTGTTTGATGTGTTTAACAAGGGCACGGATTGAGTTACCGTGTGCACCTACGAATACGTTTTTACCATCTTTAAGTGCTGGAGCGATTTTATCTTCCCAGAATGGAAGGGCACGTTCCAAAGTAACTTTCAAGTTTTCAGCATCTGGAATTACTGAGTCGTCAAGTGAAGCATAACGACGGTCAGTGTGTGCTGAGTGCTCATCATCACGATCCATTGCTGGAGGCAAAACATCGTATGAACGACGCCAGATGTGAACTTGCTCATCACCAAATTGTTCAGCAGCTTCTGCTTTGTTTTTACCAGTCAAACCACCGTAGTGACGTTCGTTCAAGCGCCATGATTTTTCAACTGGAACCCAAAGTTGGTCAGATGCTTCAAGAGCCAAGTTAGTTGTTTTGATCGCACGTTTCAATACTGAAGTGTATGCTTGATCAAATTCGATACCAGCTTCTTTGATCAATTTACCAGCGTCGATAGCTTGTTGAGTACCTTTTTCAGAAAGATCTACGTCAGCCCAACCTGTGAAAAGGTTAGCTTTGTTCCATTCAGACTCACCGTGGCGAGCGAAAACCAATTTTACCATTAGTTATGTCTCCTTTTTATTTTGGGTTAAACCCATTTACTCCCTCTATTCTACCCAAAAAACCTTGAAAAAGCTAGCATAATCCAAAAAATTCTGTAAAATTCTATTACATCCTGTCAGTCTCAAAAGCGAAGGTATTAGAAATTCACTTTAGATGCTTTTGCATATCCATTATTTCCTTGTTTTAGGCCTTCATTCATGCTAAAATGAGATGAATTAGTAACATTTTACATTGTTATCTTTAAAGGAGGATCTTATGGTTTCTACTGCTACAAAAGTTGGTCAGTTTACATTTTCTAACTGTCTTATGAATGCTGCGGGTGTTCATTGTATGACTAAGGGAGAATTGGCAGAGGTCGAGGCTTCAGCTGCAGGTTCATTCGTCACAAAAACAGGGACACTTGAAGCCCGCCCTGGTAATCCTGAACCACGTTATGTTAATGTCCCTCTTGGGTCAATCAACTCAATGGGCTTGCCAAATAACGGTTTTGAATACTACCTTGACTATGTCATTGAATTGCAAAAGCAACCCAATACAAAAAATCATTTTCTTTCACTTGTTGGTCTCTCACCTGAGGAAACGCATACTATTCTTAAAAAAGTTCAAGATAGCGACTACGAGGGGCTGGTTGAACTCAACCTTTCATGTCCTAACGTTCCAGGAAAACCTCAAATCGCTTACGATTTTGAAACAACAACCGAGATCCTTACTGAAGTCTTCTCTTACTTTACAAAACCTCTTGGTGTGAAATTACCACCATACTTTGATATTGTGCACTTTGACCAGGCTGCTGCAGTGTTCAACCAATTTCCACTTGTCTTTGTTAACTGTGTAAACTCAATTGGTAACGGCCTTTACATCGAAGATGAGTCTGTTGTCATCAAACCTAAGAATGGTTTTGGTGGTATCGGTGGTGACTACATCAAACCTACTGCCTTGGCAAACGTTCACGCTTTCTACCAACGTCTGAAACCTGAAATCCAAATTATTGGTACTGGTGGTGTCAAATCTGGTCGTGATGCCTTTGAACACATCCTTTGTGGTGCAAGTATGGTACAAGTGGGTACTGCCCTTCAAAAAGAAGGTGTCGCTGTTTTTGACCGTATTACTAAAGAACTTAAAGAAATCATGGAAGAAAAAGGTTACGAAACTCTTGAAGACTTCCGAGGAAAACTTCACTACATTGACTAGTCTACAAAAAAAGTTTGGAAGGTCTTCCAAACTTTTTTATTATTTGATGAGGATTCTCTTATTAGACAAGACCATCATCGTCACGTTCATCCCAGTCTTCAAAAGGATCCTTGCCCTCTTTCTCAGCTTGAAGACGTTTCTGACGAGCTTCTTCGATTTGTTTTTCACTTGGCTTCATCAGTTTGCTAATAGCAACAATACCTGATAGTTTAATAACAGTAAAAACCAAAAGAAAA
This sequence comes from Streptococcus sp. SR4, assembly GCF_000517725.1. Lineage (NCBI taxonomy): Bacteria > Bacillati > Bacillota > Bacilli > Lactobacillales > Streptococcaceae > Streptococcus > Streptococcus sp. SR4. The sequence goes on from NZ_AZYW01000010.1 coordinate 21,087, forward strand.
ATCAATACCACTGTTATGGTTTTCATAGATTTCCTTAACTTATTTCGTATAAATCAAAACCCCTAAAAACTTAGGGGTTTTTACATTATTTAACTGCGTCTTTAAGAGCTTTACCAGCTTTAAATGCAGGAACTTTAGAAGCTGCGATTGAGATAGCTTCACCAGTTTGTGGGTTACGACCTTGACGAGCAGCGCGTTCGCGTACTTCAAAGTTACCGAAACCGATCAATTGTACTTTTTCACCTGCAGCAAGGAATTCTTCGATAGAAGCGAAAACTGCATCTACAGCTGCTGCTGAATCTTTTTTAGTAAGCTCAGTTGCTTCTGCAACTTTAGCGATCAAATCTTGTTTGTTAGCCATTGTAACAATCCTCCAATTTATTTCTAAGCGAATAGTTTTTTTTAGCGCTTGAACAAGTATTATCTTATCCTAAAAGGCCTATGAGGTCAAGTAATAAACGCTAATTTAATCGCTTTTTTGCAAAAAGTAAAGGCTTTTTAATTTATTGTCTTATAGATGTCAAATTCGATACGGTCATTAACCAAATCAAGGCTTTGAGCACGTGCTGTTATCCCCTTCTCATTCTTCATAGACTGAATATTTAGGGTAACCTTTCCCTTCTTACTATCGATGGCGATGTAATCAGGAAGGTTAGTTGAACGTTTAATCATCTTAAGGACATCCGAAACAGGCAGTTTCAAGGTTCCAGCTGAAAGCTCAGAAACATGAAGTACAATTGCTCCTGATTCACTAACAACCGGCGTAAAGTAGACATAAAGAGGAACAGGATGACCTAAAACCTTATAGCTACTTTCGAAAACAATTTTAGAACTGGTAACCTTGACCTTGAAACGCATCTTATCGGTCGAATAATCTTGGGCAAAGCCTGTAAGAGCAGCGTCAAGCTCCTCCCTAGTCATACTATACTTACCAATTTTAGTTGCTCCCTTAGGTAGGGATACAGAACTCGTCGTCTCCACTAGAGTCATGATTCTATAGGCCACAACACTTACTAAGGCTAGATTTAAGGCCAAGAGTCCTAAAAATAACCACTTCCATATCTTACTCACCTGACCACTCCTTCTTTGTTTGGTTAATACGTTTCAAAATGGCATCTGACATAATTTGATAACCTGTATTATTTGGATGAAAATGATCATCCTCAAAAAGAGCATCATTCAGGCTATCTTGAGAAGATTTACTAGACTGAGACGAATCATCAGAGCTTGTAACACCGCCCTTACCGTCAATTCCCTTATAAAGCAAATCATTTACAGGAACAAAATAGACATTATCGTACTTCTTGCACACTTCTTCAGTAGATTGGTTCCAATTATCTACAATAGTTTGCATTTCTGTCATCTCTGGAAAATTAAGATAAAAAGGATTGTAAATACCAACAATATAAATTGGCAATGTTTTATTATCCTTACGAGCTAGCTCAATAATCTGTCCCAATCTCTTTTGATAGGCCTGAGCTGGCTTAGTGAAGGTGTCTACATTAAGATTAGTGATATTGTCCTTAATGACATGGATCACATCATTACCACCAACTGTCAGAGTCATCACTTTAGCCTTCTTGAGATCTCTTTGAATATCCTTTTTTTCTTGCATTCTCTTGAGAATTTGATTGCTCGTATTCCCTGCGATACCATAGTTGCGAGAGGTCACTTGCCAGTCAAAATCTGACTCTAAGGCCTGAGACAAAACAGGAACGAAGCCCCCTTGATTACTACTATCACCTACACCTTGCGTAAGGGAATCACCGATAGCAACATAGGTGACCTTTTCATTTTTAATAGATTTGATTTTTTCTGCAATTTTTGATGACTGATGCGTACTAGGAACTACAAAAATGAAGAGACCGACAAATAAAAGAAAAAGCAAGAAGAAGCCTAGGAGGCTTCTAACTAATTCTGATTCTTTCCACTTATTCATAACGAACCATTACGGCAAAGGCGCCTTCACCAGTGTGCGTTTGAATGATGGAACCAGTCTCAAGGATTGAAATTGGAGCGCCCAAAACCCCAAGTTTTTCAGCCATTTCATGTGCAAAATCAGGTGTCCCTGCATAAGAAATACCAATCTCTGCCACTTTGCGGTCCTTGATGCTATCAATATAAGAATCCAACCATTTCGTGAACGTCTTAGCACCACGACCCTTCGCAATGGTATTCAACTGATAGTCTTTCAACTCCATAATGACACGGATATTGAGCAATGAAGATAATAGACCTGTTACACGTCCGATACGGCCACCTTTGACAAGATTCTCAAGGGTAGACACACCGATATGAAGTTCAGATTTACTTTTTACTTCTTCCACATGTGCTACAATCTCATCAAGACTTGCTCCGGCTTCAGCTAGTTTAGCTGCTTCAACAACCTGAAACTTGAGGCACTGATCCGTAAAGCCTGAATCGATGACGGTTACATCTGCTCCTGAAAGGCTAGCCCCTTGACGTGAGGCTTCACATGTCCCAGAGAGGGTGTGCATGATGTGGATAGCCACAATCTGTTCTGCACCTTCTTTGACAAGCTTTTCATATGTCTCAGCAAACAAACCTACTGGTGGTTGGCTAGTCTTTGGTAACTCTTTACTATGCTTCATCATATCCAAGAAACGGCCTTCTTCTCGAAGATCACTATCTGAATAGATGACACCGTCCACCATAACCGACAATGGAACAACAGTGATATTATATTTTTCAACCAATTCTGGTTCAATCGTGATTGACGAATCGGTTACAATTCTGATTTTACTCATATTTTTCTCGCTTAACACAAATTTTTATTCTATTATAGCATGACTGGAAAACTTTTCCCAAGTCTTTTTCTAAAGAGAGTCATCCACCTTTAACAAGGCTCTTGCTTGGCTCAAGGCAGCCTCTGTCACATTATCACCTGCTAACATCTTAGCAATTTCTTGCACCCTTTCCTCAGGTGTCAAGAGACGAACACGAGAGACAGTCGTCTCATTATCGCTTTCCTTAGAAATAAAGAACTGATAATCAGCAATGGCAATAACTTGTGGAAGGTGACTGATGGCCAAGACCTGACCATGACTCCCAATCTTATGAATTTTCTGAGCGATGGCTTGGGCAACACGACCTGAAACGCCAGTATCAACCTCATCAAAGACAATACTTGTTTTGTCTTCTTTGCGGGCAAAGGCTGACTTAATCGCTAACATGAGTCGAGATAATTCTCCTCCTGAAGCAACCTTAACAAGCGGTTTAAAGCCTTCACCTGGATTGGTTGAGATGTAAAACTCAACCTGCTCATTGCCATCACGGTTAAATTTCCCTTTAGTAAAGGTAACTTTAAAATCAGCCTTATCCATGTAAAGGTCGCATAACTCGTTCTTAATTTCAGCTTCAAGAGCCTTAGCTATTTGATGGCGTGCCGTTTGTAGTGTCTCTGCAGACGCTAGCAGATCTTTTTCAAGTTGCTTAAGCTCTTGTTCCATGGCATCTGACGAACTGGAATTGCCAGTCAGAAGATTGTACTCTTTACTTGAATTTTCCAGATAATCCAAGACGTCATCAACAGTTCCACCATATTTACGAGTAATTGCATTAATCGTATCTAAGCGGTGTTCAATCTCTTGCAAACGCCCAGCATCAAAGTCCAAATTATCCAAAAGGTCACCTAGTTGCTTAGTGACATCTTCTAAAACATAATAGGCTTCTGATAGATTTCCAGAAAGTTCTTTGTAATCAGAGTCATATTCTTCAAGAGACTGGAGATCATTCATGGCCGAACGGACATTTGAAAGGCTTGAAAATTCTTCGTTATCCAACATGACATAGGCATTGGTTAAGGTATCCGCAATCTGCTTATGGTTAAGAAGCTTGTCTCGCTCCTTCATCAATGCCAAATCTTCTCCTGATTTTAGAGAGACTGCTTCAATTTCTGCAATCTGAAAAGCTAGCATTTCAATTCGAGCCTTATGCTCCTGCTCATTTTTCTGCTTTTCAAGAACAGCTTTTCTTAACTCACGATAGCGGTCAAAATACTCTTGATATTCTTTCTTAGTTTGGAAAAATTCCTTGTCACCAAAGGCATCAAGCATGGTAATATGCAGAGCAGGTTTCATAAGCTCTTCCTGATCATGCTGTCCATGAATATCTACCAAGAAGTGCCCAACAGCTTTAAGCGTTGTTAAATTGACCATCTGTCCATTGATACGACTAACACTTCTACCATTTTGGAAGATTTCACGACGGATAATCAATTCATCCTCAACAGGAATCCCATTATCTTCCAAGATACTAACCAAGGCAGGATTTTGTTCGATTGAAAAGAAGCCCTGAATCTCAGCCTTAGATGCTGAATGACGGACGACTTCGCTAGAAGCACGTGCGCCCAACATAAGATTCATGGCATCTATAATAATGGACTTACCAGCACCTGTTTCACCAGTAAGGACGGTCATACCATTCTCAAAGTTTAGAGAAATCTCTTCAATAATTGCGAAATTCTTTATCGTAATTTCGAGAAGCATAGGCCCTCCTATTCTTCAACCCACTTAATGATTTGCCCCTGTAGTTCGATGGCTGCTAACTCTGACTGAGCCACTAAAAAGAGGGTATCATCGTCAGCAATGACACTAAAAATCAAATGCTTGTACTCATCCAAAAGAATCTTCTTGATGAGACGGCTTGTCCCAGGTTGAACAACGATATTCATAAAGGCATGTTGACGATCAACACGCAACAAGCGACGGGTCACAACAGAAGTTCCACCCACTCGTCTAGGAGCAGTTGAGAGCCCATAGATGTATGAACCGTCTTCAGTTGGTACCTTGGTAATACCAATTTCATTGATATCACGCGATACTGTCGCCTGAGTAGCCTTTAATCCCTCATTTTGGAGTAATTTTACCAATTCTCCCTGAGTCGTAATTTTATTTTCTTGGACAATCTTTCGGATTAACTCCAAACGATCATTCTTCTTCATTCTTTTTAAACTCCTTATGTGCTTGTGCTACAACGTCCTTAATAGAGGTTTGAGCATCATTTTGAGGAGAACTTGTCTTCTCCAAGTGTGCGAGAAACTCAATGTTACCATGACCACCTTGGATAGGTGAAAAGTCCAGTCCCTTAACTGAAAAGCCATAGTCAACCGCAAAAGCTGTCACTGTTTCTAACACTTTTTCATGGACACTGCTCTCACGGACAATCCCGTTTTTCCCAATTTGTTCACGGCCCGCCTCAAATTGTGGTTTCACAAGAGCAACTACTTGCCCTCCATCAACCAATATCTTAGCCAAGGCCGGCAGAATCAGATTAAGAGAGATGAAGCTGACATCAATTGATGCAAAAGACGGTAGTCCTTCTGTAAAATCAATAGGTTCAGCATAACGGAAATTATATTGCTCCATGGAACGAACACGCTCATCTTGACGCAATTTCCAAACCAACTGATTGGTACCGACATCCACAGCATAAACCAGTTTGGCCCCATTTTGAAGCATAACATCGGTAAACCCACCTGTTGAAGCTCCGATATCGATGGTCGTCATGCCTTCAACTGACAGATTGAATACTTCCAAAGCTTTTTCAAGTTTAAGTCCTCCACGGCTCACATACTTGAGTTTTTCTCCTTTAAGCTTCAACTCTGTACCGTCGTCGATTTTTTCACCAGGTTTATCGTAACGTTCACCATTGATAACATTAACAACTAAACCAGCCATAACGCCACGTTTAGCTTGTTCTCGTGTTTCAAAAAGGCCTTGTTTATAAGCCAAGACGTCTACTCTTTCCTTAGGCATGGAGTCGTAACCTTTCTATGATTTCTATAATACTGTCTTTCTTGAAACTTTGAGTCTCAGCTAGATTTTGGAAAATTGCTTCAGCTTTATCAAGTGATTCCTCGAGGATATCATGTGATTTTTCCAGACCAAGCAGAGCCGGATAGGTTGATTTTCCAGCAACTACATCTTTTCCAGGTGTCTTCCCAAGTTCTTCGAAATCAGCAGTCACATCCAAAATATCATCGCGTACTTGAAAGGCAAGACCAATCAAGCGACCAGCTTCTTGAAGATTTTCCAAGACCTGTTGATCTTTTTGAGCAACAATACCAGCCGCCACAAAAGGAAAGGTTAAAAGCTTACCTGTCTTATGCTCATGAATCTTAGCCAGTTGCGATAAATCAAGTTCCTGACCTTCACCCTTCATATCCAACATCTGTCCACCTACCATACCGAAGGTTCCTGAGGAATGAGACAATGCTTGAATCAATTGAACTCGAATTTCTGCGGAAAAGTCTGTTTGAGCCAGGAGGTCAAATGGATCCAAAAAGAGAGAATCTCCAGCCAAGATTGCCGTTGCTTCATCGAATTTCTTATGGTTGGTTAAACGTCCTCGACGGTAATCATCATCATCCATGGCCGGCAGATCATCGTGAATAAGACTTCCGGTATGAATCATTTCAAGACTCGCTGCGACATCGAAATGACTAGGAGTAAGCTCTAAACCAAATCCTTCAAGTAAATCTAAGAAAATCAGTGGACGAATGCGCTTGCCTCCACTATCAACTGAATAAAGGATGGCAGTGATTAAATCACTTGATACAGGAATATTCTTTTTTTGGTAGTAATCACGGATAGCCGCATCAATTTTATTTAGCTTGCTCATTAGGCATCCATTTCCGTTTCTGTACCATCTGCTTGCATGACCTTAACTAGTGTTTTTTCGGCATCTTCCAGGGTCTTCTGCAAATCTTTAGACAAGGCCATACCTTTTTGGAACTCAGCAATAGCATCCTCAAGAGCAACATCACCAGTTTCGAGCTTAGTGACGATAGCTTCTAAGTCCTGTAAATTTTCCTCAAATGTTTTTTTAGTTGACATTTTTCACCTCTACTTCTAGTTCTCCATCTCTCATTTGGACGGTTAATTGATCACCTTCGGTAATATTCTTGGTACTTGTTAAAGGTTTATCATCTTTCTTGACAATGGCATAGCCCCTTGCAACAATACGACTAGTATCTAGAGACAATAAGGCATCCTGTGCCTTTTCTAATCTCACACGCTTACCATTAATGGTATTCTTGGTTGTAGTCACCAATAAACGTTTCAAAGACTCTCGACGGTCTTGGTAGTTCTGAACACTAGTCAGAAGATTTAAGCCTTGTAATCGTTGTCTCAAAAGCTCTGCTTCTTTTTGTTTGCGTGCGAAATCTTGACTCATGAAGGTTTCAAGCCTTGTTGTTAGTCGATCCAACTTTTGTAGATAACCATCGTAAAGGCGTTCAGGTTGCCTAAAGACAACAGATTGTGACAATTTGGCCAAGCGTTCCTGGTTATATTGTATACGTCTCAAACAGGCTTGATAAGCTCTATTTTGTCTTTCACGAATCCAAACCAAGGTATCAGCCTTTGATACCGGAGTCGCAAGTTCTGCCGCTGCTGTAGGCGTAGCAGCTCTACGATCTGCAACAAAGTCAGCCAAAGTCGTATCTGTTTCGTGACCAACGCTTGAAATCACAGGTAGGCGACTCTCAAAAATCGACTGAACCACAATTTCCTCGTTAAAAGCCCAGAGGTCTTCAATAGAACCTCCACCACGACCAACGATAAGTAAATCTAGGTCATCCCTTTGATTGGCTTTTTGGATATTTTCAGCAATTTCCTGTGCAGCTCCTTCACCTTGAACCTTGGTAGGGAAAAGTAAGATTTCTACCCCAGGAAAACGACGACTAACGGTCGTAATAATATCTCGAATAACCGCACCACTAGGACTAGTGACAACCCCAATTTTTTTGACAAAATTAGGCAGAGCTTGCTTATGACGATCATCAAAGTAGCCTTCTGCAGTCAATTTTTTACGAAGCTGTTCAAACTGGATGGCCAAAGCCCCAATACCATCTGGCTCAGCCTTCTCGATAATAATGGAATAAGAACCACTAGGCTCATAAATCTGGACCCGACCAACGACATTGATCTTCATCCCTTCTTCGAGTTCAAAACCAAGCTTTTTGAAAACCCCAGCCCAAATCGTCGCCTGAATAACAGCTCCTTCATCCTTAAGTGAAAAATATTGGTGACTCGGACGTCGACGAAAATTGGAAACCTGCCCCGTCAAATATACCCTCTCTAAATAAGGATCACGGTCAAATTTCATTTTCAAATATTTGGTTAAGGATGTGACCGATAAATAGTCTGACACGACAACTCTCCTTTATTTAAGCTATCCTTGAAAACCTGAAGACATTAAAAAAGTTCTGCAGAACTATCATCCCCAAATCTTCTCAGTCGGCTTTTTAATTGTATACACGATTACTTAAAATTATACCAAAAAAGACTGTCAAAAGACAGTCTCAACCACCATTGTCAGGTGTTTTATATGGTTTCATTAATCGGTTGTATATTTTTTTGAAACAACGTCCCAAGAATCGCTTGAACCATCAATACCACCATAGGCTTCGAGTTGTCCCTTCTTGTCCACACGGAAAAGAAGAACATCATTACCATAGGCATCATAAAGTTGAGCATAAACTAGGTTATCATCATCATCCGTCCATGAATAGACATTCCAACCTAAGTTTTTATAATTTTCTCCTGTTGACCCTTGTTCTTTAGCATAGGTAGAAACAACCCAGTCTTCTAACTGTTGGTCAGACAAAGATGAGGTATCAACTTGAGAGGATTGGTTATCAGATGATGCTGCAGCTGCTTCCTTGCTTTTAGCCAACTGACCGTTTTTCCATGGATTTGTTACACTCTCTTTTTGGTTATTACTATACCACATCAAGGTAACCACAGGAATAACCACTGCAAGTACTGCAACAACTCCAATTACCCATCTAATAATATTAGGATCTTTGAGTTTATCAAAACTCGAAACTTTTCTTCCCTTTGTAGTTTCATTTTTACGACGTCTAAATTCGCTCACAGCTTTTTCCTCTTTTTCTTGAAAGTAGTCCCTTTTTTTCTTTTCCTCTTGTTCCAAGAGTTTTTGCACTTCCCTACGACCCTGCGGATCACTCGTTTGAGCCAATGAAATCTGCAACTGAAAAATACGATTATCCAAAGCTTGCTCATATTCTTTGGCTGCTTCTCTATCACCATTATCAGCTAAGGCTCTCAGATACTCTTCATTACTGAATTCAGCCATTCACTATATCGCTCCTGCTTCTAAATCGTTTCTTCTATTTTCTTAAAGCCTGAGACTTTTGTCAAGTTACTAGTTTGTAACAAATTCTTACAGCCGTAAAAAGCCGAAGAAAGTCACATTCTCCAGCTTATTTCTTGGTTGTTTCTTTATAATACTTACAATAACTTTGAAGAGGACATGTCTGGCACTTAGGATTCTTAGCTAGGCAATGATAACGCCCAAAGAAAATCATACGGTGATGACTGATAATCCAATCCCTCTTTGGGATTTTCTTCATCAGTTCCGCTTCGATTTCCTCTACACTAGCATCCTCTGCCACGATATTTAGCCTTTTAGATACACGTGAGACATGCGTATCTACAGCAATAGAAGGGATTCCATAGACTTCAGCCAATACTACGTTAGCTGTTTTTCGTCCCACACCAGGTAGACTTTCCAATTCCTTATGCGTTTTCGGAACCTGTCCATCAAAATTCATTAAAACATCTCTAGCAGTCTTGATGATGTTCTTTGCCTTATTCTTATAAAGACCGATTGTTCGCAAACACATTTCAACATCATCAAGATTAGCCGAAGCCAAATCCTCAATTTCTGGATAACGCGCCCACAAGCCTGGTGTAATCTTGTTAACAGCCTTATCAGTTGTCTGTGCCGATAAAATAACAGCAACTAATAGTTGGAAAGGAGTTTCCCACTCCAACTCTCCATGAGCATTGGGAAACATCTCCCCCATGAGAGCTAGAGCCTCATTAACACGTTTTCTTCCTAACATTATTGGCCACCCCATAATTGACGGGCTGCATCCATACCTGTTTTGAAGTCATCCGAAACTTGGTGATGGTGCTTCTTACCTTGATGCTCCAAACGACGCTCTTCAACTTGAATTTTCGTCGTAATACCACTCAATTTCCAGTTACGCAAAACCCCTTTGATGTAATTCCAATTTGTCTTGCGGTTAAATACTGCTTCTTTCAAAGCCTCACGGATAAGTTCAGGATCAGTGTGCTCTTCTTGGATTTCCTTGTTTAAATCTTCGATAACCATAGGATTCAAGATTCCCAAAGCTTGTTCTAACTCATCTGTTAACTGCTTGATGAGTTGTGTATTTGTAGGCTGACCTACTACAGGCCCCGTCGTTGTCTTTTCATTGCTCACTAACTTATCCAAAACTGCCAAGGCAGGTGAAGCATCTACAACCATCTCAATTTCATTATTAACCTTAATAGTCGTGAAATCAAGGAGTCCAGCCTCAGTCAATGTCGTAATACTTTTATTAACCTCAGTTGGTGTTTTTCCAGTTGCTTGCGCTATCTGGCTTGAAGCCACTTCTCCAATCTGAGTTGTCGTTTGTAGATAGAGAAACTGCCAAACTAGAAAGTCATCCGCAGATGGAAAAATATCCTTAAAGTGGAAAAATAAAGCATTAGGAAGGACCAGATTGCCTGATCGATACTGTTCAAAAAAACTCATATTTACCTTTCAGAATAGCCAGACACCCCAAAAAGTCTTTATGCGCTCACATAAGTCTTTTGAGATTGTCTACTACAAATAACCGTAGAATGAAAAATCGTCTTCCAACTCTTCTAAACGATAAGGTGTTTCTTGATATACCGCATAGTTAATCCAATTGCTAAAGAAGGCAGATGCCGCAAGATTCCAACGAAGTTTAGGCTCCTGACTTGGATCATCCTCTGGGAAATAGTTTGCCGGTACGTCTGGATTAATCCCTGCATCCAAATCTCTTCGGTATTCTCTGGCCAGAGTATCACGGTCGTATTCAAAATGACCGAAACTATATACTTCACGAAGGTTCTTACTTGCTAAGATGGATAAACCGACCTCTGGTCCTGACACAACAATATCTAAATCCGTCTTGTCTTTAATATCCTCGAGCGTAACCTCAGTATAGCGTGAGTGTGGTGACACAAAGCTATCATCAAAGCCATTCATAAGGAAGTTTTCAGGCATGTCAACCGTTTGTTTATAGATACCAGATAATTTCTCTGACAATGGGACCTTGTCGACACCATGCTTATAATAGAGACCTGCTTGAGCTCCCCAACACAGATGAAGGGTTGAATAGACATGCTTTTTAGACCAGTCAAAAACCTGTGTCAATTCTTGCCAATAATCAACTTCTTCAAAAGGCATTTGCTCAACAGGAGCTCCTGTTACAATGAGACCATCATAATACTTATGCTTAATTTCATCAAAAGTCTTATAAAAAGTTTCCATATGTTCAGCATGGGTATTTTTTGACTTATGACTAGCCATATAAAGAAACTCGACGTTAATTTGAAGTGGCGTATTGGCCAAAAGACGTAGTATTTGAGTTTCCGTAACTTCTTTAGTAGGCATAAGGTTAAGGATTAAGACCTCCATTGGTCGAATATCCTGGCTACTAGCTCTGTTCTCATCCATGATGAAGACATTTTCCGAACGCAATACATCAAGAGCTGGTAACTTATTATCAAGTTTTATAGGCATAACAATATCTCCATCCTTATTTATTCTATCTTCATATTATAAACCGGGGAGGTATTGTTATCAAATATATATTTTCTCTAGTTAGCTATAGCTTTAAACTATATTTAGAGGCCACCTTTGTTTTAAAAGAGTTAAAAAGGCCCTAAGGCCTTTTGTTAGTTCGTAGATAGATTTATCCTGGGAAGTTCATCAATACTTTAGTATCGTAACCTTCGATAGCATCACGTCCATTAAGACCATCAAGCTCAATCAAGAAGGCACAACCAGCAACGACACCACCTAGGCGCTCAATCATTTCAATTGTAGCTTTAACGGTACCACCAGTTGCCAAGAGGTCATCAACGATAAGTACACGTTGGCCTGGCTTGATTGCATCGGCATGCATACAAAGTGTATCAACACCATACTCTTTTTCGTAATTGGCTGAAATCACTTCACGTGGCAATTTACCAGGTTTACGAACAGGAGCAAAACCAATACCAAGTTCAAAAGCAACTGGACAACCAACGATGAAACCACGCGCTTCAGGACCAACAATCATGTCAATCTTCTTATCAGTCGCATACTGAACGATTTCACGGATAGCATAGCTATAAGCATTTCCATCAGCCATCAAAGGACTAATATCACGGAAAGTAACCCCTTCTTTCGGGTAGTTTTCAATAGATGCAATATAATCTTCTAATTTCATTTGTTCTTCCTATAGGCTTTTCGCCAAAAAAATATTTACATATCATTATAGCATGAAATAGTAAATTTAGAAAATGCTAACCCTCATTTCGAGACGAATCCTTTGGATTCAGACTCCCCTACTTATACAGCCAATCATAAATTTCCTGTGGTGTTCCCAGAGCCATGAGTTCTTGGAACTTAACTAGTCGTTTCAGATCTTGGAAAATCTGACTGTCCTCAATCTCACGTTTTTCAGCTTCTTTATTGACTGTCATAACACCATTATCAATCGTCACAAAATCTAATTCATCAAAGATTTGAATCATCTTAATCAGGAGAATCTTGTCGATTTTAAGGTAATGACTGAGTTCATCCAATTTATAGCGAACATCGAATTCTGGGAATTGGTAAATGGTTTTATAGAGCCTTGCAAATTGCTCTCTTGTTCCATAACCTGTCAGATAATAGGCTTCCTTAATGCTATTTTTAAAATAGATAGCCTGAAAATCTTTACCTTCAAACCACTCTTTTAATTCTGTCGCTGATTCAGGTAGGGTGTTGAGGACAACCGCAGGCTCTGTGTCTGCTGCTTCTTCTACCGATGGTACGCCTTCAGGCAGTGCCATATTTTTTGAGCGGAAATCAAATAATTGAACACCATCCACACGCGCATCTTCTAGCATGAGCTGTAGCGTTGTCTGACCATTCCAAACATTAACAGACAAGGTCACTGCCAATTCCAAACCCTGAGCCTGTTGGAATTCTTGAAGTAGATTACCTTTATTAAAAGCGACAACGTCAAAGCTATCCTTACCTTGCTTAACCTTAAACTTAAGATGGGCCCCATTTTGTCCCATTGTCCTAGCTTGAGTAACGGTAATATCATGTAGCCAAAAGACTGGCTTTTTATTATCCATACCAAAAGGTGCTAGTTTTTCTAGACTCTTAATAGTATCCAAGCTAAGCTCGCTGAGTTGAAGCTCCTCGTCTAAATTAAGTGTATTTTTGGCGCTTGTATCAATGTCATTATCGTAGACATAACTACACAAAATATCTGAGAGTTGACCAAGATTTTCCTCTGGAAGGGTCATCCCCGCCGCTCCAGCATGTCCTCCAAATGCAGTAAAGATATCTCGGTGGTCATCAAGGGCATGGAAGATATTGATTGATTCCAAACTACGGGCCGAACCCTTAGCCAAGCCATCTTCAATATTTAAAACCACTACTGTCTGGCTGATTTGTTCCATGATGCGCCCAGCCACAATACCTAGAACGCCAGGATGCCAACCTTCCTTGGCCAAAACCTGAACTGGTTTGTCCAAGTCTACCATGGTCATAGCTTCATCAAAGATTTTTTGAACAACTTCCTTACGTTCTTCATTTTTAGCATTGATTTCCAGAGCAATGGCTTGAGCTTCCTCATCGTCAAATCCGGTCAGCAGTTCAATGGCTGGATTTGGGTCATCTAAGCGACCCAAGGCATTGAGTTGAGGAGCCAGTTTGAAGCCTACCGTTTCTTCGGAAATCGTTGTTGGGTCTACATCTGAAATGCGGAGCAATTCTTGAAGCCCGATACGCTCAGTAGTCTTGAGAATTTCCAGGCCGACCTTGACCATAATACGATTTTCATCCGTTAAGCTAACCATATCAGCAATGGTACCAATGGCTACCAAGTCCAACATCTCTGTAGGAATAGTTTCAAGGAGGGCAGTTGCCAATTTGAAAGCTACACCACATCCTGCCAAATACTTAAAAGGATAATCGGCATCTGGATGCTCTGGATGGACAATGGCGTAGGCATCTGGAAGCTGTGCCGGCATACTATGGTGGTCTGTAACGATAACGTCCACACCTTGCTCTTGCGCATAAGCAATAGCTTCATTTCCCGCAACCCCATTATCCACTGTAACAATGAGTGAAATGCCTTCCTGCTCAATGAAATACTTGTAGACACTTTCATTTGGCCCATAACCATCTGTAAAGCGGTTAGGCAAATAAACTCGAGCTTCAGCGCCCATCATTTCAAGGGCTTCCTTGACAATCGATGCCGACGTCATCCCATCCGCATCATAATCTCCATAGACTAAGATTTGCTCGTAATTTTCAATGGCCTGACGAATTCTAGCTACTGCCTTGTCCATATCATGAAGAAGATAAGGATCATGAAGATGTGATAAATCAGCCTTAAGAAAGTCTTCAAGGGCTTCTGCTGTCGTCACGCCACGTTCATAAGCAATCTTGGCTGCTGTTTCTGCCAGTCCATGTTCTTTGGCAAGTTTAAAAAAGCCAGCATCTGGCTCTTTTGTGTTTATTTTCCAATCATACGTTGATGTAATCATGTTTTTATATTTTCTCCCTGTCATCTAGTCTCCCTATTATAACATGAATAAATTTATCATAGTGGATAGAAACCTAAGTTTCCTAAAAAGAGAATGGAAAACATCGGAAGGTGCTTCGACTCGTGCTACATTTCCAATAAAGCCCTGCTTTTCTAGACAAAATAATAGTCTGGATATTGCTCCCTTTTTGACTTGTATTTTCTCAGATATTCCCTTCTCCTCTTTACGTTATCTAACCCTATTCTACTATCATTTTCAAGTAATATTAGGAAAAACAAGAAAAAGATTCCCTATTTGGAAATCCTTTACATCAATATTTATAAATCATCCCTGTACAAGCTTGCTCTGAAAGTTCGACAAAGCCCAAGGATTGGTAAAAGGCCAAATTTTTCTCGCTACGTTCAGTGACAAGGAGTCGTTGATAGACATTGGGGAAAGTCCCTAAAGCTTCTTCTAAGAGTTTCGTTCCGATGCCTTGGCGTTGGTAATCTGGTCGCACCAAGAGGTCCTGTACAAAAATGACAGAGTGGCCATCTCCTACCAAGCGAATGTAGGCTACTAACTCCTCCTTATCATAGACTGCCAACTGCCAGAGACTGGCTTTGACGGCTTCTTCCAACATGGTTGGATTATTAGTATAATTGGTCCAACCGACTGAACTGTACAGTGCGAGTAGGTCTGTCATCGCTGGAATTTCTTGTTTATAATCTAACATCTTAACTCCTTTTTAACCTATAATGCTGGAAGAAGGCGATATCCCGATAAGGGGACTCTTGGCAGACCGCCAGCTCCATCTTGAGCATAGCCTCTCGCCATCCCTCTTGGTCTTTGAAGCGATTATCCTGCAAGGCGTATTATACCTGTCCTCCGGGTTTCCGGATGGTTTCTAAATAGACTTGAATATTGACTGCCATCTAGTATCCTCCTATTTGTAGTTAAACACATTGGTAGCTAGTTTGTCCGAGATGCGTGGAAATAGCGTATAGCCTTTGTGGGCAACTGATAAGAGTCGTGGTAGATTGACTTCACGTTTGTTTTTACCCAGAATACGAACAATCTTTTTAGCCACGTATTTAGGACTGAGGACAAACTTTTTAACACTCTCAAGATAGGCTCCAGAGGGATCTGCTTGGTCAAAGAAGCTTGTCTCAATTGGACCAGGATTGACCGTTGTCACATAGACCCCTTTATCAGTCAGCTCTAGACGCAGGGCATCTGAGAAGCCAATTACCGCAAACTTTGTCGCTGCATAGACACTTGAGTTGGCTGTCGCAATTTTTCCCGCCATACTGGCGATATTGATGATATGACCATGGCCTTGCTCGACCATTTTCTCAGCCATCAGACGTGAAAAGGTCATCGTCGCAAAGGTATTGATATCAAACATATCACGTACCTCTTGGCTAGTGTAATGATCATAAGACTTGAATTCACCGAAACCAGCATTATTGATAAAGACATCAATACGTCCAAATCGTTGATAGAGATAATCGACCATTTCTTTAATGGCATTGTCATCTCTAAGGTCAATGGCAAGGCAAGTTTTATTTTCAACATGGCGATAACATTTCTCAAGTTTATCCTTGTCTCTTCCTAAGAGGATAATGCCATCACTGGGTGAGAGCTGCTTGACAATTTCTTGTGCAAGCCCTCCTGAAGCACCAGTAATAGCGATAATACGTTGTTTAGCCATTAAATCTCTACCTCTTCTAGGTCACGAACGATGTGGGTGTTTTCGAAAATCGTTTTGGCATCTGCTGCCATCTTACCGATATCACGCCCCAAGAAACGAGCTGATACGTGATTTAGAAGAAGGCGTTTAGCTGACGCATCTTTAGCAACCTGTGCTGCTTGCATGTTGGTTGAGTGACCATGGCTCTTGGCAATTTTTTCGTCACCCTTACCATAAGTGGACTCGTGGACCAAGACATCTGCTCCCAAGCCAAGACGAACACTGGCATTCGTCTTACGAGTATCACCTAAGATAGTGATAACCTTACCTTTCTTAGGTGCGGAAATAAAGTCCTTGGCAATGATTTTAGTTCCATCTTCAAGAACCACATCTTGGCCATTCTTAATTTGACCAAAAAGAGGACCAAACGGCACACCTGCTGCTTTAAGGGCCTCAGCATCCAAGGTTCCTTCGAGATCCTTTTGAACCACACGGTAACCAATACAAAAAATGGTATGATCCAACTTATCTGCATAAACAGCGAACTTGTCATTTTCCATAACCAAGCCTAGCTTATGCTCATCAATTTCCTTAAAATGCACATGGTAAGGGAGGCGTGTTCCAGAGGTACGAAGACTGGTCATGACATATTGTTTAATACCGACTGGACCATAAACTTCAAGGTCAGTTTGTTCTTCACTCGATTGGAAGGAACGGCTAGCCAAGAAACCAGGTAGGCCAAAGATATGGTCTCCATGCATATGTGTGATAAAGATTTTTTTAACTTTACGAGGTTTGATTGTTGTTTCTAAAATCTGACGTTGGGTACCTTCTCCACAGTCAAACATCCAGACCTCATTGATTTCATCGAGTAACTTCAGAACCAAACTCGACACATTACGGGCCTTGGAGGGCTGCCCGGCACCCGTCCCTAAAAATTGTAATTCCATGACTTCCTATACTTTCTATCTATCGTTCTTCTTATTTCTGGACAATATAAGCCAGGCATTCACGCTGAGCAAAGCCATAATAAACGGTTTGCCCTTTATATTGAGACAAAAGTTCCACTAATTCATCTTGATTGAAGCTAGCCAACTTAATGACATTCCCCTTCAACTTAGTTACACGACTAAGTAACTGGGTCTCAGGTGTTAATTCTTCCAATACTTCTTCGTCAAAATCAACCTTGGTCATCTTAATTTGAGTGCCTTCAAGATAAACCTTATACTGCGGAAAAACTTGAGCAAGCTCAAACAAAATACTGGCCGTTGGAACCTCTAAATGCTCGGCAAAGACTAAAGCCACATCATCAGCATTTTCATAGCAAAATCCATAGGATTTTCCTGACAAATTGAGGCGAATAAATGGCTTGCGCTCATCAAAAGATGGTGCAGGGTTAAAGAGGTTCAACTCTTTTGAAAGGTCCAAGTAGTAATCCGTCGCTGCTTCAGGAGATTGTTTTTGGTAAATCTCTGCAAAATAAGCATTAATCACGCTTGGTGGTGGCGTAATGAAGGCCAATTTTTGACTGTCCGAAAGGTCTGACAAGGTATTTTTCAAATAGACCTTATCTAAACTTGTAAAACCACCATATTTTAAAGCTAAATCCATATAATCAGTCATAAAATTCTTCCAATTTCCATTTATTTTTCGGTGAAATATAACCTGTAATTTCTTCTACTTCTGTCTCAAAAGTATAGCTATCTAGCAAGGCTAATTGACTCAACTGATAAAGTTTATACGCTTGATCCTGATGAACCTTAATACTAAAAGGTTCAAAAATCTGTTGAATTTCGTCAATCAAGAGTCTTCTGAGGGCCTCACGACTTCCCTTGTCACGTGCTGAGAGGCGAACATTAGGAAAGACTGTGGCTACTAGATTATCAGCTACATCCATCTTATTGTAAATTGCTAGACGAGGGATATCAGTCATGTCTAAGTCTTTGAGAATGTCTAAGACCACCTTTTCATGCTCTTCGTGATTAGGATCACTCGCATCAATGACATGCAAAAGAAGGTCCACATTACGACTTTCTTCAAGTGTTGACTTAAAGGCAGCAACCAATTCTGTTGGCAAGTCCTGGATAAAACCAACCGTATCTGTCAAGGTCACTTGAAACTGATCCTTTAAGTAAATTTTCTTAGTCGTTGCATCCAAGGTCGCAAAAAGTTCATTAGCCTCATATTGCTTATCATCCGTCATAAGGTTCATGATCGTTGATTTCCCAGCATTAGTATAACCAATCAAACCAATTTTAAAGGTACTTGAATCAACACGCTTTTCGCGAATGGTTTCTCGGTTCTTCTCAACAATTTTTAACTGGCGTTCAATATCAGCAATCTGGTTACGAATCGAACGACGATTAAGCTCCAATTGACTTTCACCAGGTCCACGGCTACCAATTCCCCCTGCTTGACGGCTGAGCATAATCCCTTGACCAGCTAAACGGGGCAACATGTATTTTAGTTGAGCTAGGTGAACCTGAAGTTTCCCTTCATGGCTTCTAGCCCTCATGGCAAAGATATCCAAAATTAATTGCATACGATCAATAACTTTTACGCCAAATGCTGCTTCAAGATTTGTATTTTGACGAGGCGTTAAACGGTTATTAACAATGACTGTAGTAATCTCATCCGCATCCACCATGGCCTTGATTTCTTCTAATTTTCCTGAACCTACGAAAGACTTACTATCATAGCGTTCACGTTTTTGGGTATAGCTAGCTACAACCTCTGCTCCTGCAGTTTTGGCAAGACTGGCCAGTTCCTCCATTGACATGTCAAAATGCTCTGTTTCTTGCAATTCAACACCTACTAAAATAGCACGTTCTTGCTGTTTGGCTGTCTCTATCATAGCAAACCCCTTTTCAAAATAGTCAACTTTTATTATACCACAGGCAGGGGCAAAGAAAAGGTCACAGACCTTAATTTTTTTCAAAGAAAAACAAGTTGGATTAACCAACTTGCTTCTTCTTAATGTTTACGTGTCGGTTTCTTTTTAGATCCCTTACGACGCTTACCTTGATGAATGCTTGGCGTATTTTGAGAAATGGTTTGACGCATTTTCTCAGTGGCCTTATCAACCTTATCTTTAGCCTTGCCCAATTCTTGAGTGGCCATAGTAACACTCTTCGAAGGCTTGTTTTTCTTAGACTTACTCTTAGAAATAGGTTTCACTTGACTAGTTCCAGACGTACGCATACGGCGAGACATAGCCAGGAGAATTTTATTTTCCTCGTTGAGGTTAGTCTGATAAGCCATTGAAAGCACCAAACCAACACCAATCAAGTTAGAGATGAGTGATGATCCCCCTTGAGAAATAAAGGGCAAAGGAATACCTGTCAAAGGAAGAATTCCGACTGCTGCCCCAATATTTTCAAAAATATGGAAGACAATCATCATGATAAAGCCCGTCGAAATAAAGGTATAGAAACGATTGTTAGACTTAAACGTCACTCGCAACATGCGGTAAATGAGGAAGAGATAGGTTAAAAGAACCAATCCACCGCCTACCAAACCAAAATCTTCCGCAATGACTGTGAAAATCATGTCACTTTCACGAACCGGTACGTTCAACTCCAGATGATTAAAGCCTTTACCATAGATTCCTCCGGTACCAATCGAAATCATCCCTTGTGTCTGTTGAAAGGCGATACCATCTGCATAAGTGAAAGGATCCAACCAAGCTGAGATACGGTTAATCTGGTAGGTTTGCACCCCCATCTTGAGCATGGCTTCCTTACCCCAATCTGTGGTAAATACCATTACAAACAAGCCTAATCCCACTGCAAAAGCTAGGACTACCGGCAAGATAATACGCCAGGATATCCCCGAAACCACTACGATACCGGCTAAAATAGCCAGAAAGACCAAGGCAGTCCCCATATCTCCTTGAAGAACCAGTAAACCTAAAACAGGGAGCGTGACTGCAACATATTGGAAGAGCAATAACCAGTCATCCTGAAGGTTGGTCACTTCCTTACCTTGCTTAGCCCAAACACCTATTCTCGATAGAAAAAGGATGTAGGATATCTTCATAAATTCAGATGGTTGGAAAAGAGTAACTGATCCAATACTTACCCAGTTTTTCGCTCCCGTCGAGGCTACCAAAGCAGGGGAATAGAAAACGAGAGGTAGAACCATAAGCCCCAGACCGAAAATATAGAGCCAGGGGGTTACCTTCCAAAGAAACTCTGTATTAAATAACATGACAACAAAAGCAAGTACTGAACCTAGAAAAATCCATAGTACTTGCTGGGACATGACTTGCACAAGATTCTTTGGGTAATCAAAATTTGTCGCGATAAATATCGAAACCAGGCCAACCAGTAGCAATATGAGAACTGGCAGGAGAATCGAGTAATCTATCCGACTTTCAATAGTATTTTTTGACTTAGCCATGTGTACTCCAAAATAAAGATTTAGCAAGAGTTATTATACCACTTTTTTGGCCAGACAAATGACCTGAATGTATAAAAGTTAGACAATTTTTTACGAAAAAAGCAACCACAAAAGTGATTGACTTCTTTCATTCATTACTCTTAATTTGACACGTAGCCTTTTCCTTGAGCGTTGAAGTATACCCATTGGCCTGAAGGAATTTTAACCCAACGATTAATAGCCTTTTCCCCTGTATGAACATCATAGTAAGAGATTGAGCCGTCAGGATTCGTAGCTGTTGCCCCCTTCACTTGTTTACCAGTTTGGTCAAAGTAAAGGTTTTGGCCGTTGATAGTCTGTTCGCCAACAGCAACTTCACCCTTGGCATCAGCATAATACCAGTTGTTATCTCCAGTAGTAAAGAAGGTTGAGACTAACTTATCACCAGTAGCTCCATGGTAATATGAGCGACTGCCATTCGCATTTGTTGCAAAGGCCCCTTTAACCTGTTTACCATCAATACCAAAGAAGAGTTTTTGACCGTTGATTACTTGAGCTCCAGTAACGACATTACCCTTATCATCAGCATAATACCATTTATCATGACCAGTAGTGAAGAAGGTAGAGACCATCTTATCACCAGTATTCCAATGGTAGAATGAACGACTACCGTCAGTGTTCGTTACGAAGCCACCCTTAACTTGACGACCATTTGCATCAAAGTAGAGATGTTGACCATTGATGACCTGAGCACCTGTGACATTACGTCCATGTGAATCTGCATAGAACCAGTTGTTGTCCCCAGTAGTATAGAAGCCTGGTGTATGTGCCTTAGTCACAACCCCCTTAGCATCGATATTAAAGGTTTGACCATTAACTACTAGTGATGTATCCACAAGTTTCACACCTGTAATGGCATCGTAGTATGAAGTCGTTCCATCAGGATTGTTCACGAACTCACCTTTAACTTGTTTACCTGACTCATCAAAGTAGAGCTCGTCACCATTGATGGTTTGCGCACCACGAAGAACATCACCTTCGTTATTTGCATAGTATGTAGCATCACCAACTTGGAAGAAGCGGTTCTTAACTTGAACACCTTTTTCATTGAAGTAAAGGTTTTGTTTACCTACCTTAGTAAATCCAGTGGCAACATAGCCCTTGTCATTAGCGTAGTACCAGTTACCATCTTGTTCAAAGAAGTCTGAGTACTTACGTTCACCTGAATCACCACAGAAGAACATCAAGTGTCCATCTTTTGTAGGAATGAAGATACCTTTAGCTTGGTAACCATTGTCATAGAAGTATTTTTCCTTACCTTCTACTTCAGTCAAACCAGTAGCCATGATGCCACCCTTGAAGAAGTATTGATAGAATTTCTCTTCCTTACCACTATCATCTTTAACGGTAACTTCTTTCCAACCAGTTTGAGTCGTCAATTTACCTGACTTACCATAAACCATTGATTGACCTTTGGCATTTTTAATAACACCATCAGTAAACATAACACCATTTGGCAAGAAGAAATAGTTTGAACCGTCGATAGTTTGTTCACCAGTTACAAGGTAACCCTTATCGTTAAAGTAGTACTGTTTGCCATTATATGTCACAAATTGACTCTTAGCTTGAGTACCCGATGTTGTGTAATAAGTTACCCCTTTACCATCATAAGCAAATCCAGTCTTAGCTTTTGTATCACCAGTCAAGGCTGCTGGAAGGAAGGTACCTTTATCGTTAACGGTGAAGTACAATTTACCATCGCTGAGAACATAGTCAGAACCACGTTTTTGGATGTTTGTACCGTTAAAGTACTTAGCTTCCCATTGTTTAATCTTGACAGATGGATCAATTGTCTTACCTGACGCTTCCATAACTTCTTTGAAGATTTCTGGATAAAGTTTTTGAAGTTTGTCGAGGAAGGCACCACCATACTGTGCTTGGAAATCATTTCCTGATGACTTGGTATTTGTCACATAGAGCTTATTAACCAAGCTAGTATCATCAAGCACCTTACCATGCGTATCTGTACGAGTAGCTGTCACTACTTCTTTACCTGGGAGAGTATACAATTGGTCTGGAACCCAGTCAGCAATGACTTGAATACCTTGTTTGTGAAGAGCCTTGAGAGCATCACGAAGATCTTCTTTTGAACCGTATTTATTGTTTTTGCTCATGGCAAAGTCGTAACGGTCTGTGAAGGCATAACCATTTTCAATAATAGAATCAAGGAAAGTGCCATCCTTAGATGAGACATATTGAGGTGCAATCTCAAATGACGTAATACCCCATGACTTGAAGAGGTCTGCGTTAGCTGCAATCAATTTGTTAGTGTATTGACTATCCTCTTTAACAAAGTCTTGGAAGTTTGAGAAGCCTTCGTAAATCACTTGTGCTTCAAGTGCTGCAGAAGAGCTATAAACCTTATCCCCTTCTTTATAGGCTTTTGTTGATGGTTTAGCAAGAACGTTTTGATCGTCAGTCGCACCTACTGGTACCCAAACTGAAAGGTAACCACTCATATCAACAGTCTTAAAGCCTTTGATTTCATCAGCTGTGAAGACAAGATTTCCTTGTGCATCTGTGTATTTAACAATCTTAGTATCTGAATCATTCAATGATGACACAATACCTTTTTCCGTACCAAGCAAGAGTGGACGATAAGCTTGATTCTTGTGGGCAGCTCCCATATTTACGGTAATGGTTTCACCGTCAGCTAATTTCAAATCTGGGTTATTAGCAATAAGAGTCAACATACCAGAATTTCGGCCGTATTTTCCACCTTCTGTATCTGTTTTAGACATCAAATCTTGACCATAACGGACAGAGACAAGAACTTCTTTGTTGTCTTTAGCAGATGACACGCCATCACCAGCAAGGTTATGGATATAAGATGTTTGTCCACCGGCTACATATTTAGAACGAGCTTTAAGAAGTGTCGTGATTTGGTCAAAGTATGGTGATTTCTTAGCCATGTATTGACCGTTATCAGTATACAAGTCTCCGTAGTATACACGTGTTGCTGCACCCATTGTTTGAAGCATCAAAGCATAGGCAGCAGGAATATTTGAGTGTGTATATTCCTTATCAACTTTCAACATATCCGCATTATAAATATCGAAAGCCTGTTTCAATTGATCTAATGTGAAAGTGAAACCATCTGTTGTAGGATCAATTTTCTTACTGATGATGTCTGCGATAACCGTTTGAACTTCTGAGTCGTGTGCACGAACAAAGAGGTAGGTTGCAAAACCAAGTTGATCATATGATGTAACTTCCGCACGGTTTGAAAGACCGAAATAACCACCATTAATAAGGTCCTTCATTGATGCATTACGTGCACCAGTACCCTTATTAGTTACCGGACGAGTCAAACCATGAACAATAGACAAACGGAGACCATTATCCATAGAAAGGGCAGCTGTATTGTGTTCGTCAACATAATATGGGTCATTTTGTGACCAAGCTTCAAGAATTGAGATATTAGCAAGTGCACGCGCTTCAGACTCATTAACCTTGTAAGCAGCCTTCATGTATGAAGACACCAATTGAAGCATATCGATGCTAACATTATCCACGGCATCGACACGGATACCATCAAAGTGGGCATCTTTATCCTTATCACCAAAGACGATTTGTCCCCAGTTCATAAAGTAATACAATTGGTTAAGCATTTCAGCTTGTACAATTGGATTTGAGTTATCGATATCGCTTGAAAGCAAGAACTCATAACCAGCATCGCTACCACTCTTAATCTTGTCTTTTGGCAAACGGCTTGTCGCTGTTTGATCAAGTTTACGGTAGTCTGAGTTAGCCCACTTCGTTAAATCACTATTAACAAAGAGGAGAGCACCTTTTTGGAAATGTTCTTTACCTGGAGATTCAGAATTAATGTTCCATTTATCTTGGTCTTTAACAAAGGCCTCGATTGATTGACGCAACCAGTCTGTTGACTTATTAGCAGCAATCTTAACTTCAATCTTACGTTGGATGATTTGAGCAGCGGCATTCAAACTAGCTTGAGAATTTTCAATCGTAAAGACATCTTTTGTCTCTTCACCGTTGCTAAGTGCCTTAGTCATGTAGTTCAAGTAAGCTACTTGAGTATCCTTATCAGGCCACCAAGACATCAAAAGTGGACGGAAATCTTTTTCAGTTGACGCTTTCCAAGTTGTACCAGCTTCAAGGATTTCTTTTGGACGGTACCAACTATCTGCTGTCAAATAACCATCAACAAGTTCAAAGCTTGCTTTTGTTGAATCGTAGGCAGCATTATTTTTTGTAAAATCAGTAACAAGATTTGTTGTTTCTTGTGTGAATGAATACGTTGATGTGCTTGAAAGGGCACCATTTTCATCAAAATAAAGGACCTGACCATTTACAGTAATGGCAAAGTTTTTCTTGTGTGAGCCATCTTCAAGAAGATAGTAATATTTACCATCTTTTTCTTTTTTAATATTATCGAGTGAGACAGCAGCCTTAATTTCAGCTTCAGAAAGCTCGTTAGACTTTTCAGCCGTTGGAGTAGCAAGTCCAGCATTGGTTGCCACTTCAGCTGATGTAGCTGTTTCTGGTTTAGCTGCTACTTCTGGCTTGGCAGTCGTTTCAGGTTTTGCTTCAACCTCTACTGCTGCAGCTCTGTCACTAGTTGTTCCTGAATTTGGTTGAACTGTCGTTTCAGCTGGTTTGTCAGCAGTAACTGTCGTATTGTCTGTCGTTGTGGCAGTTGCAGTACTTGCCACATCTGTTGTTGCACTAACTTCTTTCTCAACTACAGGATTTGTATTTTCCCCGACTGTAGTTGTTGAAGGTGAGGCATTGGAGTTATTTATTTCTTCTGCTGAAACAAGTGAAGATGTGGTAACACTAGCACCAACAATGGTAGCCAGGGCTGCTGAAGCAACCACTAAAGTAACCCATTGCTTCTTCACTTTGTGCAGTTTATAGCGTACTTTATTTTCCATATTCAATTTTTCCCCATATATTTTTTGTCTTAAAATCTACACCTTAAAGACTTACTTATTATATCATTTTTTAGCGCCAAAGAAACTTGATAGATCTTATTTTAATGAGTTTTTTACCATCTTAATGATAAATTAAATGATTGTCATGTAAACGAATTGGAAGGGGATTTCCAAAAGGTTTTCCTGATATAAAATAGACATGAAAAAAGAGAACCGAAGTTCTCCTTTTTATTTTATTCTATTAGTTTAACACTCTAGGTGGGTAAGCAATACCAGTCTTATCAAAGTAAACGTAGATTCCTGGTTGGATTTCTATCCATGTGCTGATGGCTTTCTTACCACTATCACCATAGTAATAGCTAATACGACCATTGCCAGCAGTTACCGTTTGTCCTTTTACTTGTTTACCATCTTTAGCGAAGTAATAGGTATCAGCACCGATTTTAACTTCACCAGTTACTGTCTTACCATTAGAACCAATATAATACCAATTGTTATCACCTGTTGTGAAGAATTCATTAGTCAAACGTTCACCTGTTGCAGCATCGTACTTGCTATAGGTACCATCTGCATTCTTAACAACGCCACCTTTAACTTGGCTTCCATCTTCTTTAAAGTAGAGGTGTTGTCCATTGATAACTTGAGCACCTGTAACAGTCTTACCGTCAGCGCCTGCATAGTACCATACATTTCCATCAGTTGTGAAGAATTCGTTAGTAACTAATTCTCCAGAACCTTCTTTGTACTTACTATAAGTACCATCTGCATTCTTAACAACGCCACCTTTAACTTGACTTCCATCTTCATTAAAGTAAAGTTTTTGACCATTGATAACTTGAGCACCTGTAGCGGCAACACCATTTTCATCGAAGTGGTACCATTTACCATCGATGTTCCTCCAAGTGTTCTTGATAGCATTACCAGTATGAGCTTCGAAGTAATAAGTCTTACCTTTATAGGTTGCTAACTTATCTTTAGTTTGGAAACCATCTTCACCAAAGTATTGTGTGGAACCATCGATAACAGTAAGACCTTTAGCCATGACACCTTCATTAGTGAAGTAACGGAATTTCACAACCTTAGATTCATTACCATCTTTATCAGTTTCAGTTACATCAAATTTAGTGTAACCACCCTTGTACATTTGACCTTTATAGTTATAAAGGTAAGTATTACCGTTAGCATCAACATAGAAGGCATTGCTCAACATGATACCATTTGGCAAGAAACGATAAACATCTTTACCATTTGGTGAGTATTCACCATTTGTAACCATGTGACCACGTGCATCAAAGTAATAGGTATTTCCATTGAAAGTAACAAAGGCAGATTTAGCTTGATTACCACTTGTACCGAAGTAAGTGATTCCCTTACCATCATTTGAGAACCCAGTAACAGCCTTTTCATTTCCTGTCAATTGAAGAGGAATGAAGTTACCTTCTTTAGTGACAGTGAAATATTTACCAGTTGCTTCATCGCTAAGTACATAGCCAACACCGCGGTCAAGAACGTTTGTTCCGTTGAAGTATTTAGCCTTCCATTGTTTCAATTTAACAGAATCATCAATTGGTTTACCAGTTGAGATCATGTTTTCCGTAAACATTTTAGGGTACTTAGCTTTAAGTTCAGCTAAGAATTCGCCACCATATTGAGCTTGGTAATCCCTACCTGATGACTTAGAGTTAGCTACATAAAGTGAGTGATCAATGATAGCATCTGCAATCTTACGTCCTGCACCGTCAGTACGAGTCGCTGTTACGACTTCTTTACCTGGCAATTGGTAAATTTGGTCTGGAACCCAGTCAGCGATTGCTTGGATACCCGCTTTGTGAAGGGCTTTAAGAGCATCACGAAGATCTTCTTTAGAACCATATTTATTGTTCTTACTCATGGCAAGATCATAACGATCTGCAAAGGCATAACCATTTTGGATAACTGAGTCAAGGAAGGTACCGTCATCGGCAGATACAAATTGTGGTGCCATTTCAAATGATGTTACGCCCCATGATTTGAACAAATCAACATTTTCAGCAATCTTACGGTTAGTATAGACTGAAGGATCTGAACCATCCGGGATAGTTTGGAAGTTTGAGAATCCTTCGTAGATCAATTGTGAATCATAAGCCTCAGTCGCTTTAAGGGTCAATTCGCCTTCTTTTTTAGCTTCTGTTGAAGGTGCTACACGGATATCTTGATCATCTGAAGCTCCGACTGGAACCCAAACTGCTACGAAACCTGACATATCAAATGTTTCATAACCCTTGATGTCATTAGCGCCGAAAGTCAAGACACCATTGCTGTCTGTTTCTTTCACGTAACCTGCTGCGATTGCCTCTGCATCAGATGTAAAGTTCTTGATACCATCAGCTGTACCAACAATCAAAGCACGGTATTTCTGGTTGGCATGGATTTTACCCATTTCAACATTAAGTTTAGCTGACTCATGCAAAGTCAATTTTGGATTATTCACTACAAGAGTTACCTGACCAGAGGTACGGCTGTATTTAGAACCTTCTGTATCGTCAGCTGTCATGATGTCTTTACCATAACGTACTGAAGTGTAGACTTCACTTGTGCGGTAAAGTTCAACATCTGAATTGTCCATCTTACCATCAGTTGGCAACCAGTAAGAACGTTGCGCTTGTCCACCAGATACATACTTGATACGGTTCTTCATCAAGTTAACGATGGTGTCGTGATATGGTGATTTAGTTTCCATATAGTGACCGTCATCTGTATAAAGGTCTCCATAGTAGACACGAGTGATCGTTTCCATGTTCTGCAACATTACAGCATAAGCTGCAGGGATGTTATTCAAGGTATATTTCTTATTGCTGCTGAGCATGTCTTTGTTGTAAATTTCAAATGCTTGCTTCATTTCAGAATCAGAGATAGTGAAACCATCTGATTTTTTATTGATTTCTTTCTTAATGATTTCAGCAATAATATCTTGAACGTTGTTATCATGGGCACGGATAAAGACGTAGTTTCCTGACGCGTCTCCGTATTTCTCATTGTATTTACCAATTGTAGACTGTTTAGCTGTACCGTCTTCGTTGTAGGCAGTGCTTCCATCTTTGTTAATCCAGTCAGTCTTAAAATCGCGTTGAGTCGTATTGAAAGTATTGTTATACAAAGGACTTACAGCTGGTGTACGATCCTTAATTGGTTTAGCCAATGAGAAAAGGAGGGCCAAACGTTGTTTATTTTCCATGGCAAGCGCAGCACCATCAGTCTTGTCATTGTAATGGTTGTCGTTAAGACTCCACGCTTCAAGAACTGAGATATGAGCAAGAGCTTGCGCCTCAGATTTATTTACACCATAGTACTCACGGAAATAGTTTGTGTAGAGTTGAAGCATGTCAGCATTGACATTATCTACCGCATCGACACGGATACCATCGAAGTTAGCATCCTTGTCACCCATAACAATTGAACCCCAGTTCATAAGGTAGTGAATTTGGTTCAATTGTTCCGCTTGAACAACTGGGTTAGATAAGTCTACGTCATTAGCAAGCAAGAAGTCGAAGCCACCCATGTGGTTTGGGTCAGACTGCTCATCAAGAACTGACTTATTAATCGTACCAGTCTGGTTAGTAGCCGTACGGTTCAAAAGACGATAGTTAGAATTTGCCCATGGTGTACGTGAGTCATTCACATAAAGAAGGGCTCCACCTTGAAGGTGATCCTCTCCTCCACCTTTTGAATAGTTTTCAGTTTCTTTGTTCCACTGTGGTTGTGTCTTAACAAAGGCAGAGATAGTTTCACGCAACCATTGTGTTGATTTTTC
Organism: Streptococcus sp. SR4; assembly: GCF_000517725.1. NCBI lineage: Bacteria > Bacillati > Bacillota > Bacilli > Lactobacillales > Streptococcaceae > Streptococcus > Streptococcus sp. SR4. Next base: position 50,511 of record NZ_AZYW01000010.1, read on the forward strand.
AGCCTGAATCTTTTGTTCAATCTTAACTTGGATATCCTTAGCAGCACGATTTAAGTCTGCTTGCTTATCTGTGCTTGTGTACTTAGCCTCCAAGTTGAAGACTTTAGACATGTAGTTCAAGTAATTAACTTGCGTATCTACATTTGGCCACCAAGCCATCAAAAGTGGACGGAAATCTTCTGCAGTTGATGCTTGCCAAGTCACACCATCTTTGATGATAGAAACTGGACGGTACCAGCTATCAGCAGTCAAATAACCATTAATCAATTCAAAACTTGCTTCAGATGAATCGTAGGCACGGTTATTGATTGAGAAACCATCAACAATATTTGTTGTTCCAGGTGTGAAAGAGTGTGTTGATGAACTTGTAAGGGCGCCATCTTTGCCGAAGTAAAGCAATTGACCATTTACAGTAATGGCAAAGTTTTCTTTGTGTGAACCATCTTCATTAACATAGTAATATTTACCATCAGTGTATTTGATGTTTTTCAAAGAAAGTGCTGCTTCCACTTCTGAATCTTTCAAAGCAGCTTGAGGAGCTTTAACTTCTGTATTGACGACTTCAGCCTTGACGGTAGCTGGCTGTTCTGCTGCTTTTTCAGTTGTTACAGCTGGTGCATCTGTTGTTACAACTGCTTCTTTATTTGGAACAGCTGCCACTGCTACATCAGTAGTAGTTGTTGCTGTTGTAGCTGCTTCAGCTGTTGCTTGTGTGTTCGTTGTAGTTGCTGTTTCGACGGCATTTGTTTCTTTAGCAGGCGTTAAAACATCTGCTTCTTTTGTATTTGTACGTTTATCGACTTCTTTGGTTGCTTCTGTAGAAGTAACTAAATCGGCTGTTGTATCTAAATTTGGTTGAGTTACTATCTTATCTTGAGTTTCATCCGCTGAAACTGAAGATGTTGTTGCAGACAATCCTCCTACGACAGTAGCAAGTGCTGCAGAGGCAACTGCAATTGTGACCCATTGCTTCTTAACTTTATGAAGCTTATAGTGTACCTTATTTTCCATTATAATTTTCCCCGTGATTTTATTTGTCAAAATCAGACTGAAATCTATCCGATTTCAAACAATTACATTATATCATTATTTTCTAACTATTTCTCGAATTAATTGTTTTTTTATAAATTATATGTAACATAACAGCAACATTAGAAAAGTTTTGTAACACACCTATTTCATAGGCTTTCAATTCTCATTTTCATATCATTTGATAAGTAAAACTATTTTCTATAAAAACCACTAAAACCCTTGATACAATGGCTTTTACAACGATTCTGACTCAAAATTGATATTTGTCAGATTTTTTTCTTTAAGGAGCAAAAAAAGGCAAAATTTCTTTAAACGATTCTCGTTTTCAAGAAATTTCACCTATAAATTCATGTCAAATCATATCGTTTTTCACTTAATCTCTCAGATTAAGATTAGATTGATTGATTATTTATCAAAATCAGCATAACCATTTTCATCGAAGAAGACAGTCTTACCGTCTTGGAAAGTGATCCATGTGTTTGTCACACGTTCTCCAAGAACTGATTCGTAGTATTCCACTCCTTTTGGTGTGCTGATTGGGCTACCTTTAACTTGACGTCCCAAATGATCAAAGTAATACTCTTTACCATCGATATTTTGGCGTCCTGTTACAGCCTTACCATCTTTGAAGTAGTACCAAACATTGTTACCAGTTGTCAAGAAACGGTTATTGAGACGCTCCCCTGAATCTTTATCATAGTAAGAAAGTGAACCATCAGCATTCTTAACAAAGTCACCTTTAACTTGGCTACCATCTTCTTTGAAGTAATAGTTTTTACCGCCAATGCTATAGGCACCTGTCACGATTTCACCATTATCTTTGGCATAGTACCATGTCTTACCACCATCAAGAGTGAAGAAATCAGATTTGACTTGGCTTCCATCAGCATTGAAGTAATAGTTAAGGTGGTCAATTGTTTGACGACCTGTGGCGAGGTTACCATCCTTATCAGCATGGTACCATTTGCCGTTTACTTCGAAGAACTTGTCTTTAACCTTGTAACCATTATCTACAGTGTAGTAGCTAATCTTGCCATTTTCAGTAACAAATTCACCTTTAACTTGGGCACCATTTGCACGGAAGTAGTATTCGTGACCATCCAAAGTAAGAGCACCTGTCACATTTTTACCAGCTGCATCACGGTAGAACCATGTTGAGCCATCTGTTGTGTAGAATTCACCCTTCTTAGCTTGTGCATAGCCTTGATCATTGAATTCATACCAGATACCATCGATTTCAGCCCAACGATTTGTGTAGGCATTACCTGAATTTTTATCGAAGAAGTAGAGTTTTCCGTCTGGAGTAACATACTTAGTACCTTTAGCTTGGAAGCCATTTTCATCAAAGTATTGCAATCCTCCACCAGCATGAGTCAAGCCAACAGCCATTTCTCCAGTTGGTGAGAAATAACGGAATTTAGCTTCTGTTTCTGAAGTACCTTCTTTCGGTACATCGAATACAAAGTAACCATCTTTGTACTGCTCACCAAAGCTACCAAAGTAATAATATTTACCATCCTGTTGATAAATAGAATCACGAAGCTGGATACCGTTTGGCAAGAAGAAATAAGTCTTACCATCGATATCTTGACGACCAGTTAACATATAACCTTCTTTATCGAAGTAATAGTAATTTCCAGCATATTTAATGAAAGCATTCTTAGCTTGGAAACCACTATTATCAAAGTAGGCCATACCCTTACCATCATAGTAGAAACCTGTCTTACCACCTTGATCTGTCAAAGGTTTTGGCAAGAAGATGCCATTCTCAGTAACTTGATAGTAGCGACCAGTAGCATCGTTACTGAGAACATAACGACTACCACGACCAAGGATATTAGTACCATTCATGTACTTAGCAGACCATTGCTTGATTTTAACAGATGGATCAATCTTCTTACCAGTTGATATCATCACATCTTCAAACAACTGTGGATATTTCTTTTGGAGCTCATCAAGGAACTCACCACCATATTGAGCTTGGAAGTCCTTACCTGATGATTTAGAATTTGCAACATATAAAGTGTTATTGATATAAGCATTGGCCTTTGGAGTACCATAACTATTAGCACGTGTTGCTGTTACAACTTCTTGTCCTGGCAATTGGTAAAGTTGATCTGGAACCCAGTCAGCAATTGCTTGAATACCTTGCTTGTGAAGGGCTTTAAGTGCATCACGAAGATCTTCTTTAGAACCGTATTTGTTATTCTTGCTCATGGCAAGGTCATATCGGTCAGTAAAGGCATAACCATTTTGGATAACAGAATCAAGGAAGGTACGGTCATCAGCCGATACAAATTGAGGAGCCATCTCGAATGATGTGATTCCCCATGACTTGAAGAGTTCTGCATTTTCTGCAATCAATTTATTAGTATATTGGCTATCTTTTTCAACAAAATCTTGGAAGTTTGAGAAACCTTCATAGATAACTTGTGAGTCCAATGCTTCAGTAGCAGAAAATGTCTTTTCAAGTTTCTTATCTGAACCTTTAACACGGATATCTTGGTTATCAGGCGCACCTACTGGTACCCAAACACCAAGATAACCTCTCATATCAACAGTTCGATACCCCTTGATTTCATCTCCACTGAAAGTCAAGTTCCCTTCAGCATCAGTGTATTTAATTTTTCCAGCTGCTGCCGCATCATTTTCGTAAGTGACAATTCCCTTATCAGTACCAAGAAGTAATGGACGGTAGGCTTGGTTAGCATGAAGTTTACCCATGTTAACTTTCAAAGTACCATCACCCAGTGAGAAATCCTGATTATTGGCAATAAGTGTCAACATACCAGAATGTTTACTTGTTTCTGCTACACCCGTAGTTTGGTCAGCAGTCATAATATCTTTACCGTAACGAACAGATGACAAGATTTCTTTTCCATTGAACGTGTCGACTTTCATCGATTGTCCACCTGAAACATATTTCATACGGTTCTTCAAGAGCGTTGTGATAGCATCGTAGTAAGGAGACTTGGTAGCCATATATTGGCCGTTATCCGTATAGAGATCTCCATAATAAACACGAGTTACCTGCTCCATATTTTGAAGAATCAAAGCATAGGCAGCTGGAATATTGTTAATAGTATAACGTTTTTCTGCCTTCTTCATATCTTCATTATAGATTTCAAAGGCACGTTTCAATTCAGCATCAGTCATGGTATAACCATCTGATTTTGGATTGATCTCTTTTTGAACAATATCACGAATGATATCTTGAACAAGGTTATCATGAGCACGTGCAAAGATATAGTTAGCTTGTGTATCTCCATACTTACTATTATTTGTACGGTCTGTCAAACTGCTAGTAATCAAATCTTTCAATGAAGAGCCCGATCCATAAAGTGCACCCATAATTGCATAACGAAGGTTATTATCCATGGCAAGGGCTGCACCATCATGTTTTTGATTATAAGCATTATCATTTAAATCCCAAGCTTCAAGGATAGAAATGTGAGCGAGTGCATTGGCTTCAGATTTATCCACACCAAAGGCTGCTCGGAAGTAGTTTGTATAAACTTGGAGAAGGTCAGCATCGACATTGTCAACTGCATCAACACGGATACCATCAAAGTTAGCATCCTTATCACCCATAACAATTGATCCCCAGTTCACAAGATAGTGAATTTGGTTCAACTGCTCAGCTTGCACAACTGGATTTGAGTTATCAACGTCATTGGCAAGTAGGAATTCATAACCACCCAAGTATCTTCCTGTACCATTTAGAGAACCATCTTGGTTACTTGGTGTACGGTTAAGCAAACGGTAATCAGAATTTGCCCAAGGTGTCTTGTCATTATTGACATAAAGAAGAGCTCCCCCTTGAAGGTGGTCAGCAAGGGTATAGTTTTCAGTTGTAGTATTCCACTGGTCTTGTTCTTTTACAAAAGACTCAATTGCTTGACGAAGCCATTCAGTTGATTTTTTAGCTGAAATTTCTTGTTCAATCTTAATTTGAATTGTCTTAGCAGCTGCATTCAATTCAGATTGACTTTGGCTGGTTGAATAAGTTGCGTTAAGGTTAAAGTGTTTAGAGAAAGTATTGAGGTAGGCAACTTGTGTATCTACATCAGGCCACCATGCCATCAAAAGTGGACGAAAGTCTTTCTCAGTTGATACACGCCATTTTTCACCATTTTCCAAAATAGTGACTGGACGATACCAGCTATTTGGTGTCAAATAACCATCTACCAACTCAAAGCTTTCTTTCTTAGAATCGTAAGCACGGTTATGTGAAGAGAAAGCATCAACTAGATTAGTTGTACCTGGTGTGAACGAGTGTGTTGATGTGCTTGTCAAAGCACCATCTTTACCAAAGTAAAGCAACTGGCCATTAACTGAAACAGCAAAGTTTGTTTTGTATGAACCATCTTCTTTGACATAATAGTATTTACCATCAACTTGTTTGATGTTGTCCAAAGAGAGTGCTGCTGTTTCTTCTTTTTCAGTAACACCAGATTTTGGTTTTTCAGCTACTGTAAGCGTTGTATCTGTCGCAGTCGCAGTTGCAGCTGGTGCTTCTGTTGTCGCACCATTTGCTACTGCTGCACGATCAGTTGTTGCTGGTGCCACCGTATTAGCACTTGTATCTGCTGCAGTGGTTACTGCCGCAGGAGTTTCGACCGTTGCAGTATCAGCAGCCTTGTCAGTTGTTGTTGCTGTCGCATCTGTCGTAGCAGTTGCTGCAGGAGCGGCTACTTCATGCGTTTCAACGACAACATCGCTTTCAGCTGTCGTAGAGGCAACTGGTTGAGTTGTTTCATCGGCTGAAACCTTTTGATTGGCAACTGTAGCACCACCTACGATAGAGGCAAGTGCTGCCGAAGTGACGGCAATCGTCACCCACTGCTTCTTAACTTTGTGAAGCTTATAATGTACCTTTTTTCCCATTTTAGGTCCTCTTTTCATTTTCCTAGTTTGAATGAAATCTACATAATTCAAACAATTTCATTATAGCATATTTTTTTCAGCCATTTCGAGTCTTTATCAAGTCATTTCAATTTTTAATCATAATGTAAATTGAAAAACATTTTGACAATCATTAAAAACTACCGAATGTCGAAAACGGTAGTCTTTTTCTATTTTTTAGGAAAATTTTTAGAAGTAATCGAGAGGTAAATAAGCTATCTCTATTCAATCAGTTAGCGATTTTCAAGTCAGCTATTAAGCAAAAACGACGTGATGTTGGACCCTGTAGCTGACTAAAAAGAGCAAGGTTTCTGTCACCAATTTTGCCAGAACCAGGCCTAAACCAATAGCAACTAGACTACTAAGTAAGAAATAGTTACAGGCCAGGAGGACCAGGACCAACATAAAGTAACGAACACTCGATCTAAAGAGGGAGCTTGTCGGATTAAAGACCACATTAGCGTTCAGTAGACACTGGCTGGAAGCCGAAATCACACGAGCTAGCACGACCGAAAGGAGCAGATTCTTCGTCAAGGCAAAGAGCACAAATAAGGCTGTTGCATCAATGACTGAGGCCAAGACGGCCGTGCCAGAGAACTTTAAAAAAGGGCTGTAAATACGGATGGAATCACGAATAGGCCGAAAGTGTGAACTTTTATTTTCCTCCAGATAAACGGTCTCGATAGGGACTTCAGAGATTTGGTAGCCTGACTTTTTGGCTTCAAGCAACATATTAAACTCGTACTCGAAACGATTGCCATCCAGATTAAGAAGCCATGGAATCAGGTCAGTTGACATGCCTCGAAGCCCTGTCTGAGTATCTGTGACTTTCTGGCCAGTTACAAGACGGAAAAGTCCAGCAGTTACCTTATTTCCAAAGCGGCTACGTGCTGGCACCTTACCAACAAAGGCACGCGCACCCAAGACAAGATGACTTGGATTTTCCTCGATTGCCTTGGCCACACGGACAATATCTTTAATCAGATGTTGACCGTCACTGTCAACTGTGACAATAGGTTGAGCCGAAAGGTGCTGACTGACTACTTCTTCTTGAATGTGAGCAAAGGCAGTTTTGAGAGCAGCTCCTTTTCCTTTATTGATAGGATGGGTAAGGACAGTCGCTCCAATAAAAGCCGTTTCGTCGTAATAGTCGTTATAGCCTGGGCCACTCCCATCATTAACAACAATAATACGGGCTTTAGGGAGTTTTATGGTAATATCTTGAACCACCTGAATCAGGCGTTTGTCTGGTTCATAAGCTGGAATAATAATATACATAGGCACTTCCTTTCTGTTTCATCCTATGACTCTTTAGTGACCTCCTCCAAAGCCACCTGGTTGTCCACCACCTTGGGGACCACCGCCACCTTGAGGGCCACCGCCGCCAGGCATTGAGTTTTCAATCTTAGTTTGTTTCTCACCATTGATAGTAATGTCACCACCGGTATAGGTCGCTGAACCATCAAAGTCAAAGCCAGACTGACCAGTCAAATTGATCGTTCCACCCGATACAATAATATCGCCGTTAGAATCGATTGGGTCGGTATCGCCCTCGCCAACCTCAACATTTAGGGTTCCACCGGTCATCTTGAAGAAAATCTCACTTTGACTGGCATTAGCATTGGCCGCATTGACACCATCGTCCGTTGCATAGACATCGATATTTCCACCATTTATGGTCACAGATTTTCCTTCGATACCTTCAGTTGATTTTTCAACCTTGTAAGTACCACTATCAATAATCATGTCCCCTGACGCATGAATACCGTCGTCACCAGCCTTAATGGTCATGGTATTATCAGACAGATACATGGTACCTTCTGAGGTGTCGTCATCATTATCGACCTTAACAGCATCTTCTTCAGCCTCAATGGTCATAGTTGTTCCTGTGATGTTGAGTTCATCATTGACATTGAAGGCATCACCGACTGAGGAAATCTTATAGGTACCGCCAGTCATATGAAGGCTGTCATTGGCTTTAATACCGTTGTTTTTCTTGGCATCAATGTTTAGAGTACCTGAACCATTAATGGTCAAATCTCCTTTAGAGAAAATCACAGCATCCGCATCTTCATCACTATTAGAACTTGAATCAGAAAGTGTGTTTGTAGTGCCATCTTTAAGTGTCAGATAGACATGACCAGCTTTTGTGGCGTTGATTGCTGCATTTGTATTTGTCATGGTAACGCCATCTAAAACAATATGGACATCGTCTGAATCACCAGCGTCTACCTTGATTTGCACACCGTCGGATTTTCCTGAAATGACGTAGGTCCCAGCTTTGGAGATGGTTACGGTTGAACCTGATAGGGCTGCACCATCACCTGAAACATCTGCAGATGAGCCTGATAACTTAATCTTAGTAGCTGAGCTTTCATTATAAGAGGTATCAGAATCTTTAGAAGTAAAATAGTTGCTGTTGTTCTTATTTGTTTTCTTACTAGTCGTTGCTGTTACAGCACTTGTTTTTGAGCTTGACATCGTCCCAGTTGCTTGACTGCTTGATTGACTACAAGCTGTCATTACTGTTAGGGCAGTCGCACAGGTCAATAAAGTCGTCCATTTTTTTAGTTTTTTTAATTTCATATTTTTTCCTCTCGGGTTCGTTTGGATGATTACAGTTTACGGGACTTAGCTAAAACATTTCTAAAGGTTAACTAAAACTTATCTTAAGTTAAGTTTGGTGAAAGTTTAGCTTAGGAAAACTTTCAGAAAAGTCCCATAGACTAATAGGCAAGCAAGTAAGTGCTTTATAGAAATAGTACATTTGCGATCAACTTTTCTATTATAAAAAAGAATTAAAACAATAAGTCGACTGTTTGAAAACAGATGTTCCTGCAACAAATTCCCTATTTTCCTGGGAGTTGCTTCACGGCTTTGTATCTTATCTAATTGAACACGCCTACAACTCGGGGGAAAAAGATGGGCCCTGCTTGGAGATAAACTCCTTCGGCTGGTCCCCCTATTTTCCTGGGAGTTGCTTTACGGCTTTGTATCTTATCTAAAAAAGGAGTTTTTTCATGGTTAAACAATTGGAAACACGTTTTAAACGTATTGAAACAAAATATGTGGTCTCAAAGGAAAACCTTGAGGACCTGCTCACTGATCTTAAGGAGTATTTGGTAGAGGATGATTATCCGACATCTACCATTTCAAATATTTACTTTGATACGGATAATTTTGACGTCATCCAAGATGCCCTAGATGGTAATCACCGTCAAGAGAAAATCCGCATGCGTACCTACCTAGCCAATCCCAAAATTGATAGTAAGGTCTTTTTAGAGGTTAAAGCCAAAGATGATGAAGGAATCGGTCATAAGTTTCGTCTCGTTTCAACTCCGCTTGTCATCACTAACTTGATGACAGACGGTAAGAATCATGGTCAAATCACTGACCGCCAGCTATTACAGGATATCCACCACTTACGTCAACGCTATGATGAGGGACTTAAACCTCGTATGTATATCTACTACGACCGTTTTTCGATGAAAGAAAAAGAGACTATCGAAGGCTATGCCTACAATAAAGTTCGTGTTACCCTTGACCAAAATTTGACTTACCGTGATGAAGACGTCAGTCTCTTTAAGGGAAATCATGGTTTTCCCCTTCTTGATGAAGATACGATTATCATGGAAATCAAGGCACCTGGCAAAAAGCCTGACTGGCTTCAAACTATCTTAGACAAACATGGTTTGGAAGAGCAGAAATTCTCAAAATACAGCTGTGCCTATCATAAGTCTCAAGGTCTAGACTATGGACCACGTCCAGCACAAGAAAAAGGAGCTGCTGCCTATGTCTAATCTCTTCAATTCTATCTTTAATGATGCGACCGCAACCGCTAGTCCTCTTCAACTCATGCTGGCCTTACTGGTCAGCCTAGTTTTAGGTTTGGCCTTGACCTGGACTTATAAATACCGAACCCTCTACACCAGAGAATTTGTCATTAGTTTGACCCTACTTCCATGTTTGATGACCCTGGTTATCTTCCTTGTCAATGGGAGTTTGGGGACCTCTATCGCCGTGGCTGGGACCTTTAGCCTCATTCGTTTTCGTTCAGCTACCAGTGGTTCCAGGGAGCTGATTGCTGTCTTTATGGCCATGATTATTGGTCTGGCATCTGGGACAGGCTATCTCTTACTGGCTGTCCTCTTTACCATCTTCCTTTTGGCTGTTTGGCTTCTTTTGGAAAATCGTCAAAGTCGTACCGACAACCAACGTCGTAGGCTCCTGACCATTAACGTCCCTTACCAAGACTTGATTGACCAAAAAATCACTAAAACCTTGCTCAATTTCACAAGCGAATGCGACCTGATTTCCCTTAACACCACAGGTGGGGGTGAGACCATGCAACTGGTCTACGAAGTGGACTTGAATCCCCAAGTGGATGACTTCCAATTGACGAATCACCTTATCTCAAGTATTAAAAATTGTGACCTGGCTCTAACAAAAAAAGCTAAAAAGAAAAAGAATTTGTAAGACAAAAAGACATCTCCGACTGATTTTCGGAGATGTTTTTGCATGCTTTGAGGTTAACATTTTCACTTAGCTATAGCCTATACTTCTATGCCGCCAGTATGGAGTGCGAGATTATCGCAGGAATCAAAGTATCATCTAATCATCTTCATCTTGGACAACCTTGCCATCTTGTATGTTAAAGGTATAGCCAATATATCCGGAATTGTCATAATAAGCGGAATTTTCTTTATCAGTTGTGAAATAATAAAATTCGTACTCTCCGTCTGGTAGCTTGCTAGCATCCAGTTTCTTCGCTGCCTCTTCTAAATCTTTCTTACTGGTATTTTCTGTATCACTTACTCTTATTGACATAGTAACAATATGTTCATCAATCATTGTTTGATAAGGAATTTGATAATACCCATAAAAATCATGCTTGCCATTTTTACGGTTTTCTTTGGCTATGCGCACTAAATTATCAGAAGCCTCTTGATCTATCAGTGTATTATCTTTGAAAGAGAAATCTTCGATATCAAAGCCTAAAGATTGCTTTTTAAGCTCTTTAAAGAGTTTTTGCTCTTCTTTTTTTACAGATTTTTGTTGTAAATAGGTTTCCGAGTAAAGGCCAGGAGTCATATATTCTTCACTATAAACTGTCCAGTCCAGTTGAAATGTAATTTTTCCATCTAATACTATGGGTTGATTATCGTAGGTTTCCTCTGAATAGGTATAATAGACATAAATGCCTGCACTATCTAGAATCACCTTTTCGATACGCTTAACTTGGACCTTTCCCTTAAAACCATTATGAGCCAAGATTTTTTGCGTTTTTTCCCTAGCTTTTGAGTAAGTAATTGGAAGTAGCACTGTGCAACGAACTAAAAGAATAGAACAAAGGAGGAGAATAGCTAAGCGAGAAAGCTTTAAAATATTAGGAGTATTATTCTTCATAGGACATCCTTCCTTTCCTCAATGATTTGTATAAATAAGCACACCGAATCTTTCAAAATAAACGAGCTTTCTTCACTCCTATTATAGTATTTTAAAGCGCTTTCTTATGCTGGTTAGAAAGCAGAAGATTAGGATTTCTCTAGCAAAAAAGCCCGAAGCATCACTTCAGACTTTTCATCTTGGTTCAAATCGGTTGAGATAATCCTCAATAATCTGTTACTTCCTTTCGGTCATGGACATTGCTTTGCTTGCCTTGACGTGCTTTAAGTACGGCTTCAACGTCTTCAGGGCTGACCCCTGTTTCAACGAGCATGACTGCTAGGTGATAGAGGACGTCTGCTGTCTCGTTGGCAATTTCTTCTTTATCAGCATTTTTGGCTCCGATCACAACTTCTGTTGCTTCTTCGCCAACCTTTTTAAGAATCTTGTCTAGCCCCTTGTCAAAAAGGTAATTGGTATAAGATCCTTCTTTGGGATTTTTTTTACGATCTAAGGCTTCCTTATAAAGTGTTTCTAACATAGCTACTCCTATCTATCTTGATTGTCATCATATATATCCGTAAAGAAACAGCTGTAAGCTCCTGTATGACAGGCTGCTCCTTCTTGTTCAACGGCGATAAGCAGGGTGTCCTGATCGCAATCTGTCTTGATGCTTTTGACATGTTGGAAATGACCAGATGTGGCTCCCTTATGCCAAAGCTCATTTCTAGAACGGCTCCAGTAATGCATTTGTTTGGTCTCAAGTGTCAACTGATAGGACTCCTCATTCATATAGGCCAACATGAGCACCTGCCCCGTCTTGTAATCGGTCACAATGACTGGTACAAGTCCCCCTTGTTTATCAAAATCAAGTTTAACCTCTGTCATCGTCTCACCTCAATTCCTGCATTTGCCAAGACTTGTTTGGTTTCGCCTATATTTACCTCACCAAAGTGGAAGATAGAGGCAGCCAGTGCACCAGTTGCTGTTGTCTTTTCAAAGACCTCTACAATGTCCTCGATATTTCCCGCGCCACCAGAAGCGATGATAGGAACATCGACGACTTCCGCCACACGATTTAGCATTTCCAAATCAAAACCAGACTTAGTGCCGTCCTTGTCCATGCTGGTTAAGAGAATTTCTCCAGCCCCCAAGGCGACGACTTCTTGAGCCCATTGGATGAGGTCCCTACCTGTATCCTTACGGCCACCCGCCACAAAGACATGCCAGCTCCCATCAGCCATCTTTTTGGCATCAATAGCAGCGACTACACACTGGTTCCCAAATTTTTGAGCACAATCAGCGATTAGTTGCGGGTTGGCAAGAGCTGAGGAATTGACCGCAACCTTGTCAGCACCGGCTTTGAGCATCTTGTTCATGTCTTCAACTGAACGGATACCACCACCAACTGTGAAGGGGATATAGACCTGATCGGCAACACGACGCACCATGTCAACCGTTGTTTCACGATTGTCTGAAGTCGCTGTGATATCCAAGAAAACAAGTTCATCACAACCAGCCTCATAATAAGCACGCGCAGAATCAACAGGGTCTCCAACATCTGTCAGATTCACAAAATTAACCCCCTTAACGACACGACCATCCTTGACATCCAAGCAAGGAATAATACGTTTTTTAAGCATATTAACCTCCGAAAGCCTTGAGCTGGTCTAAGGTGATATTGCCGTTATAGTAGGCTTTGCCGACAATGGTTCCTGCCACACCAATCTCTTTTAGGTGATCTAAGTCAGCTACTTCTGCAATCCCACCTGAAGCAATGACTTTGGCGGTTGTGAGTTCAGATACCAAACGTTTGTAGTGATCAAGATTGGGTCCTGTCAGTGTGCCATCTCGATCAACATCTGTATAGACAAAGAGGGTTACGCCCATCTTTTCCATTTCCTTGGCCAAGGTGATATAGTCCACATTGCTGGTTTCCAACCAACCTTCGGTAGCGACAAACCCTGCCTTGGCATCAATACCTACGACAATTTTATCGGCACCAAATTCCTCTAAAGCTGCTCGAACGAAGTCAGGATTTTTAACGGCCATTGATCCGATAATGATACGGTCGATGCCAACTTCCAAATAGTCACGAATCTGCTCCAAGGTACGGATACCGCCACCAACTTCGATGCCAAGTCCAGAAACCTTCTTGACCTCTGCAATCAAGTCACGGTTAGTGGCACGACCATCAAGGGCACCGTCCAAGTCGACGACATGAATAAATTGAATGCCCGCATACTTAAAGGTCTTTGCCTGCTCAATAACATCTGGATTGACAACGGTCTGTTGGTTGAAATCTCCTTTAAAGAGACGAACAGCCTGTCCATCCTTAATATCAATTGCTGGTAGAATTTGCATCTCCCCTACCATCCTTTCTAACTAAAAAGTCTTTGCTCTCACTAGCTTCTAGGCTTTACATAACCCTGCAAATTTTTCAAGAATACCTAAACCAATATCCCCTGATTTTTCAGGATGAAATTGGGCCCCATAAACATTGTCTTTATGAATCATGGCTGGTACCTCAATACTATAATCTGCGGTAACATCAATGTATTGGCTAGGGACATCTGTGAAATAACTGTGAACGAAGTAGACAGCTTGGCCATCTAAACCATCTGTCAAAGGGCTGGCTTGCTTAACAGCCAAATCATTCCACCCCATATGTGGGACAGGTTGCTCCTTGCTGGCTGGAATAGGACGGCAGACACCTGGAATAAAGCCAAGACCATCTGTTTCTTCATGTTCCAGTCCTTTTTCTGTTAAAATCTGCATGCCTAAGCAAATTCCCAAAAGTGGAACTCCCTGTGCGACAGCCTCTTTGATAACAGCTACCAAGCCTCTTCGCTCCAACTCTGCCATAGCCGTTGGATAAGCACCTACACCAGGTAAAATCAACCCATCTGCATCTAGGATTTTTTCTTTATCGGCAGACAATTCTGCAGTCACACCAATCTTTTCAAGGGCACGCAGAACATTTGCAGTATTCCCAGCATCGTAATCAATGACGATAATCATAGCATCCCCTTTGTCGAGTTTACGCCGTGAATGTCAGGATTGATTGTGATTGCCTCACGCAAGGCACGTCCTGTTGCCTTGAAAAGACTTTCTGACTTGTGGTGATTGTTTTTTCCGTGGAGAATCTTGAGATGGAGATTCATCTGAACATTGAAAGCCAAGGCTTGGAAAAATTCTTCTACCAGTTCTGTATCAAAATTACCCAATTTTGGATTATCAAAACTAGCATCAAAGACCAAGAAACTACGTCCAGACAAGTCTAAACTTGCCATTCCGAGGGTTTCATCCATAGGGACAAAAGCCGTTCCATAACGGTTGATACCTGCTTTATCGCCCAAGGCCTCTTTAAGAGCTTGACCAAGGACAATACCGACATCTTCAACAGTGTGGTGACTATCAACCCAAAGGTCGCCATCAGCCTTAACCACCAAAGACATACGACCGTGGCGGGCAAACAAGGTCAACATGTGGTCAAAAAATCCGACACCTGTTTGAATATCTACTGGTTCTTGAGCATCCAAATTGAGGCTTAACTTAATTTTGGTTTCAAAGGTATTACGTTCAATTTCTGCTTGTCTCATAACTTCTTCCTCTACTCTCTCAATTATTGTCGTTTCTGACTTCAATTGCCTTGGCGTGGGCCTGCAAGCCTTCCGCATAAGCCAAGGTTGTGATATCGTGCTGAGCCTTATTGACTGCTGCCTTATCATATTGCGTATATTGGATACGTTTGACAAAATCGTGCACGCCTAAAGCTGATGAAAAGCGGCTAGTCGCTGTCGTCGGAAGAACGTGGTTGGCACCTGCATAGTAGTCGCCAATTGGTTCGCTGGTAAAGTGACCAAGAAAGACGGAACCAGCATTTTCCACTTTTTTCAAGTAATCATAAGCATTGTCCATAGCAATTTCCAAATGTTCTGGCGCAACCAAGTTCATGAGTTCGAACATGGCATCTGTATCATTGGCAATAATAATACGGCCGTTATTTTCGACAGATGGACGAGCGATCGCCTCACGTGGCAAAAGCTTGAGTTGACGTTCAATCTCACTTTCAACCGCATCTGCCAAGACTTCAGAGTCTGTTACCAAAATGGCGCGTGCGCGTGTGTCGTGCTCTGCTTGAGACAAGAGGTCAGCTGCCACATAGGTTGGATTGGCACTACTATCAGCGATTACACCAATTTCTGATGGTCCTGCAATCATATCAATACCGACAATACCGTAAACTTGTTTCTTGGCAGTCGCCACGAAAATATTACCAGGACCTGTAATCTTGTCCACTTTTGGAATTGTTTCTGTACCAAAAGCCAAAGCCGCAACCCCTTGAGCCCCACCAACTTGGTAAATGCTATCCACACCAGCCAATTTGGCGGCTACCAGAATCGCAGGAACAAAGTGTTCTTGAGGCGGCGTAATCATAATAATCTCTTTAACCCCAGCAATTTTGGCAGGAATAACATTCATAAGAACTGATGACGGATAAGCCGCAGTTCCTCCAGGAACATAAACACCCACACGATTGATAGGACGAATCAATTGACCACGAATAACACCCTCACTTGGTTGGTCCTCAAAACCAGTCTCCAACTGATGTTTGTGATAAGATTCAATGTTTTCTTTAGCATTAACTAGGGCTTGGTAAACCTCTGAATCAATCTCTTTAAAGGCTTGATCAATCAAGTCCTGTCCAACTTCAAAATCAGTCAAGTCAACCTTATCAAATTTAGCTGAATAGTCACGAAGGGCCTCGTCTCCACGTTTTTTAACGTCTTCAATAATGGCTTGAACCGTGCTTTCAACATCTCTATTTTCTTTTGACAGTTCCAATTGCTCCTGATAAAGAAGCTCAGCAATTTCTTTATTTGTTCCAGTTAATCGTTTCATTCGAACGGTACCTCCTCGTTTCCTACAAGTGATTCAATCTTACGAATGAATGGCAGGACTTCCTTATTGTTTTTCAAAGAAGCCTTGTTCACAATCATTCGTGCTGAAATCCTGCAAATATCTTCATAAACTTTTAGGCCATTTGCAACAAGGGTATTCCCTGTTTCTACAATATCAACAATGGCATCCGCTAGACCAATAACAGGGGCAATCTCTACACTCCCTTGAATCGAAATAATTTCAACATCCTCACCCTTTTGATTAAAATAATCCGTCGCAATGGTTGGATACTTGGTCGCAATACGTTTACGCTTATGGTCATCAGGATTATAGTCTTCTGTTGATGCTACGGAGAATTTACAAAGACCAAAATTAAGGTCTAACATTTCCAAATAGCCTGTCGGATGTTCGACCAAAACATCCTTACCGACAATCCCAATATCTGCGACACCGTGTCTAACATAGGTAGTCACATCTGGAGCTTTGACCAAGAGAAAACGGAACCGGTTGTCAGGACTCTCGAAAATCAAATTACGTCCCTTATCGGCCATGAAAGACATGTCAAAGCCAGCTTTTTCCAGTAATGTAACCGTATCTTTCTCAATACGTCCCTTGGTCAAGGCAATTGTGATTTGATTGCTAGTCATCCAAGTCACCTCCAAATTCCACATCGTCATGTACTGCTTGATAAACTGAGTCGATATCAATGGCCCAGCCAACCGCTGTTAACTCGGTAGCACCAAAGCGTTCAAATAGTTTATCATAACGGCCACCTGATACAAAAGCATCTGGTACCTTGTCACCGAAGACCTTAAACATCATGCCTGTATAGTAAGGCACTGCTGGCAACTGCGCTAAATCAAGTGTCGTCTCTGGGAGACTATCAGCTAGGCGATTGGTTAAGACTTCCAAACTATCCAAAGCCGTCAAAAAAGCTTCACTGTCTGTTAACTGTCTCGCCTTGGTCAAGACAGCCTTTGTCTCACCAAAGAGGAAGGGCAACTGCTCCAAGACCTTGTCATATTGGCTTGGATTTTCTTTGGTGAATTCCTTGAGGCCTGTGATTGATTTATCACGGATATAGGCCGCCAACTCTGCTTCTTTTACTGCTGGAAGGTTTAATTCTTCAAAAATGAGTTGCAAGAGGCGGGCATGTGAAAATTCAAACTTGTAATTTTTGACCCCTGCAGCATCTAGAGCCTCTTTAGCAGAAGCTATTGCTTCTTCCAATGCCTGATGAACTGGAAAACCAATGATTTCCACACCAGCCTGCGTATGCTCATTGGACAAGCCACGCATCTCCTCATTGTAGTTAAAGACTTTTCCGGAGTAAGAAAATTTAATCGGTGTATGAACTTGAGTCGAAGCAATCACGCGCCCAATTTGGCTGGTAATATCAGGACGTAGGCTAACAAGATCTCCATTTTTATCAAAGAAATTATAGTAACCATTGTCCACAAGATCACTAAAGACTTCAAAATGCTCTAAGGTTGGTGTCTCAATTCGAAGAAAGCCCTTTGTCATCAACAAGTCACAGATACGGTGTTCAATCTGATACATAGTACGTGCACGTTTGAAAAGTTTATCGTGCATTCCTAAGGCTAATGTCGTTTTTTTCATGCTTGTAACTCCTGTATTGTCATTAAGACGCGCTCCATCTCATCCTGCGTCCCAATAGAAATGCGTAGTCTATCTGAAATACGCTCCACTTTTGGAAAATAACGGACATAAATTTTCTTACTTTGGAGGTAGTCAAACAATTGACCTGCAGTCACTCCGTGAGGTTTGACCAAAACAAAATTAGTTTTTGAAGGTAGGATATCAAAACCAATCGCCTGCAATTCTTGGCTAAACCAGTCACGTGTTGCCATAATCTTTGCGCAAGTGTCCTCATAGTAGTCCCAGGACTTAACCGCTGCAGTCGCCAAAACTTCTGCGATGCTATCCACATTATAGGGATTGACTGAATTTTTGACGGCATTGATTACAGCCATTAGTTTAGGACTTCCGATGCCATAGCCGACACGCAGACCAGCAAGGGAGGCATCCTTAGAAAAGGTCCTAGTGATAAACACATTGTCATACTTTTCTAGGAGTGGTAAGGCCGTCTCCCCACCAAAGTTAATATAGGCTTCGTCAATAATCACAACAACCGACTGGTTAGCCTTTACAATCTCCTCAATTTGATCGAGCGGTTTATAAATACCTGTTGGCGCGTTCGGATTAGTAAGGACGATCCCACCATTTTCCTCCAGATAATCTTGAGTAGCTATCTCAAACGAAGAGCTCAAAGGCACTTCTCTAAAAGGGATGTGGTACAAATCTGCCCAAACCTTGTAGAAACCATAGGTCAAATCTGGAAACAAAACTTCTTCCTCGCTATTAAAGAAAGCTAGGAAAGCCATTGACAGGATATCGTCTGAGCCATTTCCGATAATCACTTGATCGGCAGGCACACCCAACTGTTCAGACAAAGCCTGACGTAAAGCTGCTTGATCCAAAGTCGAATACTTGCGTAACTGATAGACATCAAAGGATGCTAAAGCTTGATGGACTGCTGGACTTGGTCCATAGGCATTTTCATTAGTATTCAACTTAATGATATTTTTCTCAGCAGGCTGACTACCCGCTACATAGGGTTCAATCTTTCGTAATCCTTTGATTTCCATAGTTTATCCTTTCTGTTCAACTCCGACCAATTGTACTACTAGCTACAAATGCTAAAAGCAAGGGTAACAAAAAACGCCCTCACAAAAACAACTTTTGCAAGGACGTTGGCACGTGGTTCCACCTTAATTCGAACAGGGGTCGCCCCCTCTTCCTCATGAAGTCACAAAATCTCTCTTGTAACTCCTAGTCTCTAACGGAACCACCCGTCGTACACTACTGTCATCCAGAGTTCGCATACGCTCTCAAGAATGTGTCGTCTTTGATCTCATGCGTTCTCAGCTTCCCGCATTCTCTGTGAAACGATCTGACTTTTTCTATCAACGATTTAGATTTTAGTTCATTTTACCTAAAAATTCAGAACAAAGCAAGTCTTTTTTGTATATTTTTATAAAAACTTGAATTCCTTGTATATTTAATAGCCAAAACAAACTGCTGTGAAATTGAGTTCAAATAAATAAAAAGTTGATGCGGTATCTTTTTACAAACCAAGTGGATCCCTAAAGAGACTTCTGACTGTGATAGCTTAACTGGAAACCACTATTTTTTCAAGTACTTTCATCACTACAGAAGATCTCGTTCTATCTAAATTCCTATCACAAAAAATCTTGCTCAGTTATTTTTTATGACAATTTCTTTGGACTATTTCCCAAATTGAAATCATTTCTTCATATTATAATTTGTATATTTATCCTAAATAATTTTTCAAAGCAAGACAAAAAGCCTGAAGCACAGCTCCAAGCTCTCATTGTTAAGCCAGTCTTTTAGGTCTGATAAATCCCGTTAGGAGACTCAAACAAAGTAGTCCAGCTGCCACATACCAATAGGGCATATCCACGCTAGTCGTACGGCCTGAGACTTCAACAATACCTTTAACTAAACAAGCACTAGCGACAACAGCAATGGCTGAATTAAAGAGAAGTTTTGAGGCACGATTCTTCACCCAAGACATTCCCAGTCCAGTAAGTAGATAAATAAATGCTCCAGCCAATGGTGCAAAGAACATCATGCGCATAAACATGGATGATTCACCATAAGAAAAGCGCTCATAAACAAAGGTAAAGACTAGACTAAAAATGGTTAGTCCGATGTAGGTGAAAAAGTGTTTGCTGGCTGATTTTTTAGTAACCGATGTAAACAATATCGCTCACCGCCCTTTCTGAAATTTTGTTTCCGTTTGTGGTTGGCTTATTAATGACCTGACCATTGAAGTACATGGTAGATGAGCCACCACCGTCAAGGTTGTAGGCTGTCGTCACGCCATAAGATTTCATCAACTCTGCCATTTCATAAAGAGTCAATCCTGACGACTCACTGGTACGACCATCAGAGACAATGACAATATAGTGCACACTGCCGTCATTTTCTTCGATAACTCCGATGGCTGTACGTGGATTGTCAGCCATGGCTTGACCAACCTCTTCATTTTCTGATACAGCTACCTTACCATTTTCAACCAAGGTTGGACCAAAGGCAAAGGTATTCACCACACCTGAATCAACCAATTTTTGAGCCGTTGTATCGCTTTCCTTAAAGGTCTTGAAGCTACCATCTGAGTAAACGGCAAGGTCCTCGTAATCACTGTTTCGATCAGTATCACGATAGACTTGACCATTCTTAATCACATAACCTGACTGATTAGCCCCATAGTAGTCACCATTGATGGCAAAGATAGCATTGTTTTGCTGAGCAATACTTGAAGTGGTATCAGTAATATTGGTGCCATAGGTGTTTTGTGCCAAAGCCGTTTTAAGGTAATCTGCACTCGAAAGTTGGATATCTGCCACATAGTATGTGGTATCACTGGTTTTACCCGTCGTGATTTTGATATCCATATTGTCATCTTTATAGGTCGTATCTGTCTTAGTTACCTTACCAGTGCTGGTAGACGCCGTTGACGAAGCTGTGCTTGAGCTAGTCGTATTGGCTGAAACCGTTGAGACTGCTGACGGAATGACAAAGACCTTTAAGAGAGAGTAGACATTTGCCCCCATCAGAAAAAGGGTAAAGAGTAAGGCATAGGCATGCCTTTTGAGAAATTTCATAGAAAACCTCCAAATGTGAAAGATAAGATAGAAACCATAAGTTTCTTTTGATTGAAATTAGCATAACAAGCAAAGCTTAAAATCTTCTATAAATCCCACAACCACGCTTTTCCTTTAAGTTTTCCTTAAGAAAAAGACAGCTTCAGTTGAAGCCATCTTCGCTATATAATCATATCTTCAGTAATATCAAATTCTCTCAAGAGCTCCTGAATCTTATCAAAGTTCAGACGGAAATGCTCTAATTTATGACCATCAGAGCCGATAGAATACTTGCAACATCCCAAATCCTTAACAAGGCCCAAGGCATAACGATAAAGATCTTCGTGATGATAGAGATACATACTCTTTGCATTCAGCTCAAAAGCCAAATCATTAGCAAGCATTTTCTGGAAAATGCGTTTGAGCTGCTCCTCATAGGCTTTTAGCTCATCAACAGTCACGTCAAAAAGTCGGAAACCATAGTCAAAATGGGCCAGAACATCTGCGTCCACACGACCAATAGCGTACTCCAACTTGTCCAGATACTCTTGAATAATGCTTGCCTTGTCCATATCAGCTATCTCATCATCAAGATAATCATTGACCCCATTATGGTGAACAGAAAGCAGTTTGAGATCATAGTCCTTACCATCCAAAAAGTCTAAAATATCCTTTTCCCTAGGCTGATAATAACCAATCTCGATGCCACGTTTAATACGATTGCCATACTTACTGTTAAGGCTTTCAATCTCACGACTATAGGCCTCGTACTCAGGCACATCGTCCTGTTTGGTATAAGGATTAGAGAGATCATAATGCTCAGTCGTTACAATCTCCCCATCAAAATGTGTCAAATAGTCAGTAAAGTTCGCATCCGAATCATAGGAATGATGGGTATGCAAATGGTTATCACGAATAGACATAACTACTCCTTATTTTTCAAATACATTGTAAGCTGCTTATGGGCCAACCAGGTCAAACTCACCATCAACCCCTCATAAATAATAAAGAAAATCACAAAACATTGAAGGAAATACTCTTCTGGTAAAACATTGATAATCGGATCCAAGATTGGATTAAAGAGCCAACTGCTATCTCCAGGAAAGAGGGCTTCATGAAAGAGCGTAAAAAACTCATCAAATCCGAGAAAAACTCCCACAACCCCAATAAAGACTGGTAAGATTGCTAGACTCATATAAAGCCTACGATAAAGACCAAAGGTGCCCTTCTTCACACTTCGCCAGAGAGAAGTTGCTGCGGGATAAGCCAGTAGAATAACAAACCCCTGTACCAAATGAAAGAGCCACTTGACATCATGAAAATGCTTTAGCCCACTCTCCGACGATGGAAAATCAGGCATGGCCAGATGACCAACCCAAGGAAAGGTCAAGTACTGCATGAGGACATTGAAATTATGCCAAAGCTCCGTCTTTCCGATAATGACATAATCCATAAGATGCATCCAATCAATATCAAAATAATAAAAGCCCCATGCCAGATAAATCGTCACTAGGATAGACAGGGCCAGGAGCCAAATCGGAGTCAGTACAGCTTCAATCTTAGTTCGCATCAAAATCCCACTCCGATAGACTAGCAAGTACGTGGTCTGGTTTGACAGGTAGACCTGCAACCTCTTCCGCCTTGGTGAAGCCAGTTGTCACAAGTAGTGTTGGAAAGTCATTTTTAATGCCAGCTGTAATATCAGTCAAGTAATTGTCACCAACCACAATAGTTTGGCTACGTTCTGTCCCAAGGATTTCAAGAGCCTTATTCATGATAATAGCTTTAGGCTTACCAATAATGATTGGTTTCACACGGGTAGCCGCCTCAATAAGGGCCAAGAGGGAACCAGCACCTGGAAGAAGACCACGTTCTGTTGGGATATTCAAATCTGGGTTAGTTCCAATAAATATAGCCCCTTTGTGGATAGCAAGCGTTGCTTTTACCAACATTTCATAAGTGACTTCACGATCCAAGCCCACCACAACATAGGCAGGATTTTCCTCATCTACCTTATATCCCGCTTCCGCAATTGCAGATTTAAGCCCAGTCTCACCGATAACATAAACCGTCTTGCCACGATTCATATCGTTCATGTAGTCAACTGTCGCCAAAGTAGCTGTGTAAATGGTCTCAAGAGGCGTTTCCAACTCGCACTGATTACGCAAAAGTTCCTGGACCATTTCTGGTGTACGCATACTGTTATTCGTCACAAAAAGATAGGGAACCTGACGCTTCTGCAACTCCTTAACGAAGGCTTCTCCCTCAGGAATGCGGTCCTTCCCCTTGTAAATAGTTCCATCTAAATCAATCAAATAACCTTTATATGTCATCCTACTCGTCTCCTATTTCTTTCCATTGGATAATAGCCTGAGCATGAACATTACCATCCACACAAATCTGGTGTTGACTGCTCAAACTTTCTTGGTCAAACTCGTAACCTGAATAAATTTCTGATCCATGATGAATTTCCTTAACATACTTGAGGTCAATATGGGCCGGTGTGTACTTGGTCAAAAAGTCCAAATCGAAAACATCCAACATCCACTCCAAGTACTTGCTATTATTAACATGGCTATTCATGTCTAGGTCAAAATAACGCACACGATAAAGCGTCTCAATTGGATTTTCCAAAGCCTTATAACGAGGTCCTCTAAGCAACTTTTTAGTCTTATCAGCCCCATAAGGTGCTACCACCTCATCTGGCACTTCGGCTACCTTACGCGTTTCATAATCCATAAGGGCAAAGGTAGTCTTAAAGAGCATGATTTGTTGACCAGTCTCATCCGTGATGTAAAAATTACGGTAACAAAAAATCTTATTATAGGAAACGGCTTCCGTTGTAATGGTCACCTTTTCATTGTAACGAGGCAAACGGTCAATCTCAATCGCATAGTCTGTCACAATCCAAACTAGACCATATTTATCAAAAACTTCCTTATCCGTATTACCCAGAGACTCTGACTGCATACCAGATACTTGCAATGAAAAAGCTAGTAAGTGTGGTAATTTTACCTGATGCGTGATATCCGTCTCATAAAACGGAATCTGATAAGGAATACTAAATTTTAATCCCATCTAATCCTCCAAGATAAATTGCTCAGCGACACTATCTCCCAGAAAGAGTCCTCGTTTTGTCATACGAACCACCTCTGGATTCTTGACCAAGAGACCATCTTCCTGTAGTTTTTTCACAATGTCTCCATAAGTATCCGAAAATGACAAACCAAACTTCTCTTCAAACCGTTTAATAGACACACCTGACTTTTTACGTAAACCAAGGAAGAACTCCTCCTCCATCATCTCCGCCTTAGTCAGATGCTCCTCGTGAAGTCTAGCATGACCATCCTCAGCTATAGCCTTTAGATAATGCTGGATAGGTCCTCTATTGCGATAACGAACACCATTGACATAACCAGAGGCTCCAGCACCAACACCATAATACTCATCATTATTCCAGTACATGAGATTGTGACGACTCTCCATCCCAGGTTTGGTAAAGTTGGAAATCTCATAATGCTCAAAACCATTGTTTTCCAACTCTTGGATAATATAGTCAAACATCTCTGCTTCCAAATCCTCAGTTGGCAGATTGAGCTTACCCCGACGCATCTTATTCATAAAGACCGTGTGATGTTCCAAGATCAAACTGTAGAGACTTAGATGTGGAATATCCAGTTCCAGTGCCTTTCTCACATTTTCTTTGACCTGATCCATGGTTTGACCAGGTAGCGCATAAATGAGGTCAATGGAAATATTATGGAAACCAGCAGACTTCAAGCTATCAATGCTTTCATAAATCTGTGCTTGATTGTGACTGCGGCCAATTTGACGCAAGTGCTTGTCATCAAAAGTCTGAACTCCTAAAGACACCCGATTAACAGCAGATTTTTTGAGCACCTCAATCTTATCAACCGTCAAATCACCAGGATTGGCCTCAATGGTGAACTCCTCCAGCTTTGACAAATCCAAGTTTTTCTGAAGATGACTTAAAAGGTAGTCCAATTGCTCGGCAGAAATAGCTGTTGGGGTCCCTCCACCAATATAAAGGGTGCGAAGCTCCTTGATATCTAAAAGCTCCCACTCACGAATCAAAGCCCGTAGGTAGTCATCAACGGGCTGATTTTTAATAAAGACCTTGGAAAAGTCACAATAATAACAAATTTGTGTGCAAAATGGAATATGCACATAGGCTGACGTTGGTTTTGTTTGCATGTAACTATTCTACCATTTTTTAAGCAGAAACGAGACCATGAATGATAAGAGTTGAGGCAAAAAAGAAGCTACCTCTTCAGATAGCCTCTTCCTATTATTTTGTTAATGAGAATGGGAAAGCATTGTAGTTGCTATAATCAAAGGTTGGGCCCAAGTCTGAAATGAATTGCACTGGCGTGTAGGTTCCATTTTCAAGAATAAAACCAGGCTTAGCTTGGAAACCAGCTCCCCCTAGTCCAGTAATACCAGGAAGCAAGGTTGAAAAATCGCCACCCTCCCAAACGTAGAGATTACCAGAAATTTGAACAGCTTTTGCAGTTGTTGAACTTTGACGATAGGGTTCGTAATCGACATTGAAATTTGCCTTTGAAGTAATGTTGCCGTCAGCATCAACTGTAAAACTAATGTCTGTTGCTTGAGGACTCGTACCAGTCCAAGTTCCCACTAATGCTGCTGGAACAGGAGCATCACTTTGAGTATTAGTTGTTGCTTGACTAGACTTGTTTGATTCAGATGCAGCACTACTACTTGTTCCTGCTTGAGCATCATTTCCAGCTGTGGCTTGACTTTTTGAAGAGCTAGCTTCAGGAGCACTCACTTCTTCTTGACCTTGAGAATCCTTTGAAGCTGAATTCTCTGTCTTGGCCTTTTTAGCAGATTTTCTTTCAGCTGCTTTTGACTTTGCTGATGACTTCACTACTTTAGAAGTTGACGTTGTAGATGATGATGCAGTGTCTTTTTCTGACTTAGAACCACATCCGATAAGAGCCCCAGAAACAGCTACAGATAACAAAACAAGTGAGCAAACACGAATATCTTTTCTTTTCATTTTCATAAACCTCTTTTTCTATATGTCTATTATATCTATTCTGTTACAGAAATCAAGTATTTTTTGTAACTTTTGTAACATTTATGTAATTATTTGTGCCGCTGTCATAAGTTAATGTCGTATTTACTAGTAAAAAAAAAGTCCATCACTCCTTGAGGAATGATAGACTCTTGACTATTATTTAAGTACTTCTTATCTTATCTGATAGAGATATTGTGATTAGCGAGTGTCTTCTCTTTCAAGATAACCTTTATAAGAGAGAAGGTTAAAGCTATCCTCTAAGAGAATAATGCGCTTACCACCATCTACAAGGACATAATAGTATGACTTGCTCGCATCGTGGTAGATGTCATTAACACTCTTAGCCTGAAAACCATGTGACTTAAGAGACTTCTGTATTTTAGCAAACTCTTTTTGCACCTTATCATTATCTATACTGCCTGATTGATCCACCAGATATTCTTTTAAAGTCTTAGCAATTAAGATATCTTTACCATCAGAATCTGTAGTAACAACCCCATTTTCAGAGATAGTCCCTTCTCCTTCTGAATCATCATCGGAATCAAATTTTTTCCATTGCCCAACAAAGGCTTTTGGAACCGCTGCCTTATGAAAAAGACATGTCTTTTTTAAATCTTTGGTACTTCTTGATCCATAGTAGAGGTCTGATAAGAATAAATCTAGAACTAAGTTTGTCCCATCTTTCTGAATCAGATTATAGTATCCAAACACTTTCGTCTTTACCAGGATAATCTCTTTTGTCTGTAATTGGTATTTCTTGTCAAAATCAGCAATCGTTTTTAGTTTTGAATCACTGACGTCCTCTAAGCTTGTTTCAAACTTCTGTCTTACTTTCTGGCCAATAGAGATTTCTTTGATTTCTTCTTCCCTATGGCCTGCAACAAGTTTTGACTTTTTCCCACTTAACTCATAAACCAAACCAGCATTATTACCATTTACCCACAAGCCACCCAAGTTTGTTCCTTTGGAAGAAAACAAAAAGAGGCCAAGACTTGTTGCTACAACAAGAAATAAAGCAATCCCAAGACCAATAAAAGTCTTCTTGCCAAACTTTTTCTTCTTAACAAAGACCATTTGTTGTGAATAAGCTGGGTTGACCATTTGACCAGTCATTTGATTTGGTAAAGGCATGGCTCCTTCAGTCACAGACTTTCCATTGTTAGAAAAAGTAGCTTGTTTTCCTTCCATAACAAATTCACCATTTAGAAGGGCCTGCTGACACTCCTGGATGGTGGGCTTACGATTATTAATCGCTTCAAAATATTCAATCCATTCTTTTCTATTCATCATCTCTCCTAACAGTTCTTAACAGAAAAATCTATCACTAGATTGGAAGTGATAGATTTTTCAATTATTTAAGCACTTCTTGAGTCTTAGCATAGTTAGCTTCAACAGCTTCTTTTTCAGCTTTCCACCAATCTTGGTGATCTGTATACCACTTAATCGTTTCTTCCAAACCTGATTCGAAGTTTGTGAATTGTGGTTCCCAACCAAGTTCTTCACGCAATTTTGTTGAATCAATCGCGTAACGCAAATCATGACCAGCACGGTCTGTAACACGGTCGTATGCGTCTTTTGGTTGACCCATTTTTTCAAGGATAAGCTCAAGCACTTCCTTGTTATTCTTTTCACCATCAGCACCAATCAAGTAAGTTTCACCGATACGACCTTTAGTGAGGATAGCCCAAACACCAGTTGAATGGTCGTTAGTGTGAATCCAGTCACGGACGTTTTTACCTTCACCATAAAGTTTTGGTTTAATACCTGATAAGATATTGGTAATTTGACGTGGGATGAATTTTTCGATGTGTTGGTATGGTCCATAATTGTTTGAGCAGTTTGAAATAGTTGCCTTAACACCAAATGAACGCACCCATGCTTTAACGATAAGGTCTGAAGCAGCCTTAGTTGATGAATAAGGTGATGATGGGTTGTATTTGGTTTCTGCTGTGAATTTTTCACCAGGACCTTCACCATGTCCAGGGAGATCTTCACGCAATGGAAGGTCACCATACACTTCGTCTGTTGAAACGTGGTGGAAACGAATATCATATTTACGAGCAGCTTCCAAAAGTGTGTATGTACCAATAAAGTTTGTGTGGATAAATGGTGATGGGTCGTTCAATGAATTATCATTGTGACTTTCAGCCGCGTAGTGAACGATAGCATCAGCCTTAGCAGCCAATTTATCGACCAATTCAGCGTCAGCAATATCACCAACAACCAATTCAACACGGTCACCAAGGATTTCTTCAATGTTAGCACGGTTACCAGCGTAAGTGAGTTTGTCAAGGACAGTCACATGCACGTCTGGATGATTGTTGTAGACATAGTGTACGAAGTTTGAACCGATGAAACCTGCGCCACCAGTTACGATGATGTTTTTGTATTCAGTCATTTTATCTCCAAAAAATATTGTTTTTTTCTTAATCGTTCCTTAAATCAATCTTTTTTAGCTTTCCTTAGGTGAGCACGGACGTCAGCGAACTTCGAAGAAGTTCCATGACTAAGTTTTGAGCCTAATGTCTCAAAACCTCCGAGCACCTGAAACACAATGGTTCAGGTGCTTTTCTCACGGCGGAAAGCTAATCATATAGCTCGCTTCGCTCGTTTATAACAAAGCTAAAAACTATATAATGATTTTCTTAATTGTTTTAAGAGCTATATTCTTACAAATCCTCTGGTTTGAGGGGTTTAACGTCTTTGAGTAATGGGTGGTTTTTATCTGCTTCTGAGACTTCTGCTTCTTCCAAGTTTTCCCACTTGATATCAAGGCTTGGGTCTGCGTAATTGACAAAAGCGTATTTTGGTTTGAGTTCAAGTGCCCAGTAGTCGTTCACAAGGTAGCTGTAGGATACTTTGTCAGACAAAACTTGGAAACCATTGGCAACACCACGAGGAACAAAGATTCCTTTTGAGGCATCAATAACAGTTTGATAAGTATTCCCAAACGTTTCGCCTTCACGAAGGTCAACCCATGTTCCAAGAACCTTTCCTTCATCTGCTACTGAGATGTATTTATCCCAAGGTTCAGCATGCAAGCCACGCAAAACATTTTTACGTGAGAAAGAAACGTTATTTTGCAATTTTCCTTCTGCAAAGAATGACTCTGGAAAACCAAGTGGCAACATCTTTTCCTTTTGGAAGTTTTCCTTGAACCATCCACGGTTATCTCCATGAACAGGAATATCAAATTCAAGCAGACCTGGGATAGCATCAATCTTGCGGGCAGCTAGTTCTTTACCAAAAAATTGTTCAGTCATTATGCTTCTCCAATCAAACGGAGCAAATATTGTCCGTATTCGTTTTTCTTAAGTGGTTGTGCCAATTCAAGAACCTGTTCTTTAGTGATATAACCCATGCGATAGGCAATCTCTTCAAGGTTAGCTACTTGGACATTTTGCAAACGTTGAACTGTTTCAATGTATTGAGCAGCTTGCAAGAGGCTTTCATGAGTGCCTGTATCCAACCAAGCAAAGCCACGTCCCATTAGCTCAACAGAGAGATCTCCACGTTCTAAGTAAGCCTTGTTAACATCCGTGATTTCAAGTTCGCCACGAGGGCTTGGCTTGATGTTTTTGGCAATTTCCACAACATCATTGTCATAGAAATAAAGACCAGTTACAGCAAAGTTTGATTTTGGATGCTCAGGTTTTTCCTCAATTGAGATAGCATTCATATTGTCGTCAAACTCAACAACTCCAAAACGTTCTGGGTCCTTAACTTGATAACCAAAGACTGTGGCACCTTTTTCCTTAGCTTCAGCACGTTGAAGCATGGCAGAAAGACCATTGCCATGGAAAATGTTGTCCCCGAGGACAAGGGCAACACTATCGTCACCAATGAAGTCTTCACCAATGATAAAGGCTTGAGCCAATCCATCTGGACTTGGTTGTACTGCATAAGAAAGTGAAATACCGAACTCAGAACCATCACCAAGGAGCTCTTCAAAACGTGGAAGGTCCTGTGGCGTTGAGATGATGAGGATTTCCTTAATACCAGCCAACATAAGCGTTGAAAGTGGATAGTAAATCATTGGTTTATCGTAAATCGGCATCAGTTGTTTTGATGCAGCACGTGTCAATGGATACAAACGCGTCCCTGAACCACCTGCAAGAATAATACCTTTCATAAGAAGGCTCCTTTTTTCTCTAATATATTACCTATATTTTAGCATTTTTCA
This sequence comes from Streptococcus sp. SR4, assembly GCF_000517725.1. Taxonomy (NCBI): domain Bacteria; kingdom Bacillati; phylum Bacillota; class Bacilli; order Lactobacillales; family Streptococcaceae; genus Streptococcus; species Streptococcus sp. SR4. The sequence continues at coordinate 80,677 of NZ_AZYW01000010.1, forward strand.
GCCCTCTTGTCACGGTAAACCCTATGTTCTTAAGCTTTCATTAAGAAAATCACAAGTGTCCATTTTCTTAATGCAATCAAAAAAGGATTTCACTTGAAACCCCTTCGATTGAAGATAATATCTCGCAATATTCCCCTTGGGGAGCGTGATTATCATCCTCTTAGTGTCGTTGTGCACTCATCCAGTCAAAGATACTGTTATAAGTTTGTCCATTGACACTGGCACGAGAGCCACCTCCATTGGTTGGATCAGTGGCAACCATACCACTATAACCATCCCAATTTTTCGTATTTTCAGGATGCTGAACGCCAATCACCTGGTCATGGAAGAAATAAATCCAAGCCCAATGACCATCATACTCTGTGCCAGGAAGATCAGTCCCAGTAGCTGTTTCAAAGTATGAGAACCACTTGTTAGTAGCTCCAGAGGTAATCAAGCTCTTATATAAAGGTAAGACACTATTTTCTGGTTGTACTGTTGCGTCTGCCTTTGTGTGAATCAACCACATAGGCTGGTTCTTCAGTTTATCAATCCCAGATTGGTCAACAGTTAATGGCGCTGCAATTGGAACGAGAGCTGCAAAATAATCTGGATAGGTTGCTCCCATGGTCAAGACCATACCACCACCATTTGAAACTCCCGCAAGATAGATTCGTCCCTTATCTACCTCAGGGTGATAAGTTAGGTAGATATCGATGGTCTCTTTGAGTTGGGCTGCATTATCTGACCCCCAAGGTGTCTGTGTTTGAACAGCCAGAACATTAACCCCACGCGCCTGATCACCAGTTGTTAAGAAATGGCCTTGAATATCAGGCTGAGTAAGCGCATAGACGTCATTTGAAAGAAGCGGAATATTCATGTCTGTCCCTCTCTCACCAATGCCGTGTAACCAGACTAACAATGGTTTGGTGCTATTCCCCGTACCAGTCTGAGCACTATAAGCCGCATACTGCATGTTACCTACCTGTCCTCGCTCATCGAAAACCTCCGTCGTTGGCATCAAACGATTGTTGATGGCATCTTGCTCAGATGAAACCATCTGCGACTGACTACTACCCTCTGCCACTACTGACAAATCTTTCATCGACACCATATAACTTTCCAGCCATTGATTGGTCCAAGTAGAAAGGTTAAAATACATAGGTTCAGCATTCCCACCCATGTTGTAGCGATTATAAGATGGTAGGCTCAATTCAAGCGTCACGTACTTGCTATTGTCATAATAGACCACATGCCCCTTATCATCAGAAACATAAGAGTTCGTTACCTGACGACTGACTCCTGCTGTTGTAACCTGAGTTGAGCTGTGGACAACCTCTGGCGTGACCTTCTGATTAAATTCAAAAATGACTTTGGTTACAGCCGGTCCAAACTCATAACTTTCTAGAACAATACTTGTCTTTGTAACAGCCAAGTCTTCTGCTGCCCCTGCTTTGACAGATAGGCCTAAATTTATGGCTAGCAAAGTAACAATGACTGTCACATAAACTTTAACTTTTTGGAACATAGTCCCTCCCCTTTTTTATTAGTATTCACCTACAATCGATGAACAGTTACTATTTTATCATCTTCTAATTAAATAAAAAATAGATATGAGGAGTTCTAATAAAAAAAGAATCAGCTAGCATCCCTCAATAAAGAGAAATAGCTAACTGATTCATAAATTTCAATATATTGGAGGGCTTTAATACTATTAGTCTTTTTTCTTAACGTACTGAGCCACTGGATAGTCTGCACTGTCCAAACTACCAGGTCGGTTCATAGCCAAATCAACCAGATTTTTTCCAATCAGTGGCCCCGTCGTAAGCCCTGAAGATCCTAAACCTGAGGCGACAAAGACACCCTCAAGTTCTGGAACTTCTCCAAAGAAAGGTGAGAAATCACTCGTGTAGGCTCTTGTTCCCACACGTTCTGAGATGGACTTAGCCGTACTTAAGTCAGGGAAATAGGTCTTAGCCTCTTCCTCCAGACTTGCAAGTACAGTCTCATCAACTGTCAAATCAAAGCCTTGGTCATTTTCATGGCTGGCCCCTACCGAAATCTTTCCACCAGCAAAAGGAATGACATCCAATTCGCCCTCTGGCATCAGAACAGGTAATCTACCAGTATCCATGCCCTCAAAGAAATAGTCACGCAATTGCCCCTTTTGGGGGCGAACGTCTACTTCGAAACCAAGAGGTTCGAGTGTTTGACCTAGCCAGGCACCACAAGAAAGAATAACCTTATCAAAAGTTTGACCATTAATCTCGTAAGTGCCATTATCAAGAGGAGATAGTGTGACTAGACCCTCTACCTTTTCAAAACCTGAGGCCTCAATCAAAGTCGCTGTCAATTCTGCTCCCTCCACTCTGGCACCTCCAGAAGCATAGAGATAACGGTCAAATCCAGTAAATTCCGGGAGGTCGGCAGCATTTTTTATAGAGAGTTCACCAATAATGGGTGATTCTTCTAGCCTAGTTTCTGCATGCTGATACAAACCGTCCAACTTACTATCATCTTTCTTGAGAAGGGCTACACCAGACTGATCATAGAAGCTCGTGTCATAACCATCATTTTCAAGATCTGAAACTAAATCTTGGTAAAAATCGGCTCCCAAACGGGCCATTCGATACCAGGCTTTATTACGACGCTTGGAAAACCAGGGGCTGATAATCCCTGCTGCCGCCTTAGTTGCTTGCCCAAGACCATGATCAAATACTGTAACCTCTACGTCTTTTTCTTTTGATAAGTAGTAGTCAGCCGTTGAACCGACGATACCTGCACCAACAATTGCAATTTTCATTTTTTACTCCATCTATTTGAAAAGAGCTGAGTCCTATATCAATAGGCACAGCTCTCTAGTATTTTTAACCTAAGGCCACGTCCATGACCATCATAACAACAAAGCCAACCATGAGCCCTAAGGTGGCGACGTCAGTATTTCCATTGGTTTGTGATTCAGGAATCAATTCCTCCGTTACCACAAAGATCATGGCACCAGCCGCAAAAGCCAAAGCATAAGGAATAATCGCCATCATCAACATAACAAGAGCAGCTCCCATAACAGCCCCTATAGGCTCCACGATGGCTGACATAGAGCCCCAATAAAAGGCCTTGATACGAGATTTTCCATCTGCCCGAATAGGAATAGAGAGGGCTGCACCTTCAGGGACATTCTGCAAACCAATACCTATAGCTAGGCCAATAGCTCCCATAAGACCTGCAAGTGTCATATTCCCACCAGCTAGGGCACCAAAGGTAACACCAACCGCTAATCCCTCTGGAAAATTATGAATGGTGATAGCCAAAAAGAGTAGGGCTGTTTTGGACAACTTTTTCTTACGAGGTTGAATCCCTTCTGCTTTTGAGATGTCATTTCCTAAATGCAAATGAGGAACGACGGCATCAATCAAACGAAGGGCAACACCACCAAGCAAGAAACCAGCTGCCGCAGGGAACCAGGACCATTTCCCATAGCCATTTTGAGTCGCATAAGTTAAAGAGGGATCCAAAAGTGACCAAAAAGAGGCCGCAATCATGACTCCAGCCGCAAAGCCCATCATGATATCTAATAATTTACGACTAATATTCTTGAAGAAGAAAACAATAGCCGAGCCGACAATGGTGCAACCCCAAGTAAAAAGACCAGCAAGCAAGGCCAAAAAGACCACATTTTGATGTAAAAGCCAAGTCACAGACACATCCTCCTACAAATGGTCAAAAGGATTGGTTGAGGACTGACTTTCAAGTATGATCACATTCCAATCATGCTCACGTTTCCAAGCCTCGAGTTTCTCAGCAATCTTTGAAATAAAGAGGGCTTCAATATGGTGCCCAGGGTCAATAGCCAAGAGACCATTAGTAATCATTTCTTGCCCTGTATGGTAGTAAACATCACCAGTGATAAAGACTTGTGCGCCCTTTTTCAAAGCATCCTTGTAAAATCCTTGACCACTACCCCCACAAATAGCCACACGGCTAACAAGAGGATTATCATGGTCATAACGAACCAAGCGAACACTGTCCAAACCAAAAACTGCTTTTACTTTAAGAGCAAGTTCTTCAATGGTCTGTGGCACGATATCACCCACTCGACCGATTCCATGATTTTCAGAAGTCTGCGTTAAATATGTGGTGTCTTTAATGTCAAGTAAGTCACAGAACCAATCATTAAGGCCATCATTAACAACATCAATATTAGTATGACTCACATAGACTGCAATATCATGCTTAACCAGGTCGAGCAAAATATCTCGGTCAGGCGAAGACACCAAATCCTTAACTGGACGGAAAATTGGAGCATGTTTAGCAATGATGAGGTCCACACCTTTTTCAATAGCTTCAACTACTGTATTTTCACGAACATCCAAGGTAACCATGACCTTCTGAATTTCCTTGTCCAGACTACCAATCTGCAAACCAACCACATCACCTTCCATGGAAAGCTCCTGTGGACAAAATTCTTCATAAGTCTTGATAAGTTCACTAGCTAACATGGTTCAAAACCTCCTTAATGGTTTGAATTTTATCTTCAATAGCTGCACGGTCAGTCTGATTGGCAAGAGGAATGGAGCCTAAAGCAATCTCTAGTTTATTGATTTCTCTCTGCCATTTGAGCTGGAAAACCTGAGATAGGTCTTTCATGAGATGAGGACCAAAACGCACTTCCTTGTCTGAAAGGCTCATATGTCCAGCTTCTGCCACCATGATTTCGTAGTATTTGCCATTTTCAGTCATGATGGATTCGGCAATAATCTCAAAACCATTTTCCATCAACCAAATACGGAGATCATCTTCACGATTATTTGGTTGTAAAATCAGACGGTCTACGCCTGTTAGTTTGTCCTTTCCAGCATCTAGGATATCCGCAATAAGACGTCCTCCCATACCACAAATCGTGATAGTTGTTACCTCATCAGCAGGTTCGAAGGCAGCCAAGCCATTAGCCAAGCGCACATCGATTTTATCTTGGAAACCAGAGGCTGAGACATTAGCAAGAGCAGATTCATAAGGGCCTTTTACCACTTCACCAGCAATAGCTGAAGTAATCAAACCTTTTTCAAGTAAATAAATCGGAAGATAGGCATGATCACTGCCTACATCCAAGAGTTTTGCGCCTTTCGGAACGTAGGTTGCTACGTCCTTGAGGCGTTGAGATAATTGTACGTACATGTTTCATCTTTCTATTTTTTTAAGTCTCTTCAATTATATCAAAAAAGGAGGTTGGTAAGAAATGGTTTTAACACATTTCCTAACAACTTCCTTTTTGTTTATACTTTCTCGCCTGTAAAGACGAAGAATTTAGAAATAATGTAGTTCAATACAATGATAAGGACCTGAGAGAATAAACTCTCGATACCATTTACCCAAGCATGACTATGACCAACAAATTGACCAATAATTTCTGGATAGGTATCAACCAAGAAATAGGCCAGAGCCAAATCTAAGACCAAGGTCAAGAGGCGGGCTCCCACGAACTTAACAAAGCGCGTGACCATACCTGTCTTTTCCTGATTGAAGACAAACATGTCATTTGTAAAAAAGGCAAAGATAATGGCAATCGCATTTGCTAAGACTGCTGAAAGTGTTCCTTGTTGGGTAAACTGAAAAATCAAAGTACGACTGACCATATAGACCAAAGTTGCCAAAACCCCAAAGAAAAGGTACTTGAAAACTTCGGTAGCCATGAAGGCTCTCAGTTTAGCTATCATACTTAGTCCAATCCAATTTCTGCACGAACAACATCAGCAATCGTATCAACGTAATAGTTCACTTCATCATCTGTTGGTGCTTCTGCCATAACACGAAGGAGAGGTTCTGTACCACTTGGACGAACCAAGATACGGCCATTTCCAGCCATCTCAGCTTCCATTTTTTCAATGATAGCCGCAATTGCAGGAACTTCCATAGCCTTATCTTTCATACTATTTTCCACACGGATATTAACCAATTTTTGTGGATAGATAGTCACTTCTGAAGCCAATTCAGACAAGCTCTTACCTGTTTCAACCATGACTTTAGTCAATTGGATTGCTGTCAATTGACCATCACCAGTTGTGTTGTAATCCATGATAATAACGTGTCCAGACTGTTCACCACCGAGGTTGTAGTCGTTTTTACGCATTTCTTCGACAACATAACGGTCACCAACAGCAGTCACTGCCTTGTTAATGCCTTCACGGTCAAGTGCCTTGTGGAAACCAAGGTTTGACATAACTGTTGTCACAATGGTATTTTTAGCCAACTCGCCTTTTTGTGACAAATGTTTACCGATGATGTACATCACCTTGTCACCATCAACAATATCACCATTTTCATCAACAGCGATGAGACGGTCACTATCACCATCAAAGGCAAGACCGATAGCTGAGCCAGTTTCTTTAACCAAGGCTTGCAACTGCTCTGGGTGTGTCGAACCAACACCAGCATTGATGTTAAGGCCATCAGGTTGGTCACCAATTACAGCGATTTCTGCGTTTAAATCAAGGAAAATGTTACGTGCAGATACCGCAGCCGCACCATTAGCCGCATCCAAGGCAACCTTCATGCCACCAAGGTCAACACCTGTAGCTACCAAGAATTTTTCGTATTTACGAAGACCTTCTGGATAATCCACAAGTGTTCCAAGTCCTTCAGCTGAAGGGCGTGGAAGTGTATCTTCTGAAGCATCGAGAAGGGCTTCAATTTCCGCTTCACGCGCATCATCCAATTTAAAGCCATCACCACCAAAGAACTTGATACCATTATCAAGAGCTGGATTATGGCTGGCTGAAATCATAACACCGGCACTTGCATTTTCTGTGCGAACCAAATATGAGACGCCAGGTGTTGCAAGTACTCCAAGTTTGTAGACTTCAATACCCACTGAGAGCAAACCTGCTACTAAGGCAGATTCCAACATCTCACCAGAGATACGTGTATCACGTGCCACAAAAACTTTAGGACGGCCAGTCTCGTGTTGGCTAAGCACATAACCACCAAAACGACCTAATTTAAAGGCCAATTCAGGCGTAAGTTCAACGTTTGCTTCTCCACGAACACCGTCTGTTCCAAAATATTTACCCATAATTTTAATATTAGTGCTTAAGCACTAAATCCTCCTTAAACTGTGATGCTGTTTAGCAAGAGTCAATCTAGTGAAATCTATCTAGATAATCTAACTTTATAAAATTTCGCCAATATTTTCAACCCTTGATTTTAAACATTTTTAATTGGTTACATTTTTATGAGATTAGTCCCTCTCAATCCCATCCATTATACATGAATTTAGGAAAAATGTAACTCCCCTATTTTTGCGTAACTTTTAAGTTAACCTTAACAGTGCCAGGCTGAACCGTAACACCTTCTGCCTTAAGGTCTATTGTTTTTGATGTGTCCTTAGTCACTTGGCTAATGTCCACAGGAACTGTGATGCTATCAATCTTATCTATAGCTTCTTGGCTACCAACAATAGTCACATGCCCACGATTAAAGCTGTAGCTGATACTAGACACATTGCTAGCCTTATCTCCAGTCAGTTCGACCTTGACAGGAACAGATTTGCTTAATTTTCGCAAACTAATCTTGGCATGCACCTTAGCTGGTGAGATTGAACTTGCTAGGACTGTTCCATTTGTCGAAACTGCTTGAAGGACCAAGTTCCCATCATAATCTTCAGACAGGTTGGAATCACCTTCCAATACTGCTTGAACATGATCAATCTGGTTAATGATATCTTCACTCGACGTCACCTCTACCTTGGTTGCATCCAGGCTAACTTTTTTTACTTCATAGCCATTTGCTAACTTATCTGATGTGATGTTAGCTACGACGTCAAAGGTCTTGCTGGCTTTTTTACCAATAGTCGCCGTCAAGGTTGATGGCGATACTTGCGCAGACATTCCAGCTGGAAGATCCTTAACCTGAATAGGTACTCGACTGGTTCCTTGACCCAGATTCGACAAATCAGCAACTAATTTAAAGTGACGCGTATCACTACTTGTCTCAGTCGTTAAAGCCAGCTGTGTTGTCGCTGTCAAATAGACTTCGGCATCATAGGAATAACCACTGATAAAGTACTTATCACTATCATATTTAATATCCACAGGAACCGATTCAACGGTTTGTGTAAAGGTATTAGATGCACTTGAGCTATTGTTTTTATTTTGCGTATTTCCCGACCATGCCGTGAAAAAGAGTACCACAGCAAAGAAGAGAGCAACTAGCATCTGCCATAAACGATCGTCTTTAAAGAAATTTACGAAACGCTTCATTTTTTGCTACCTCCCATCCAACGTTGGAAGAATGACTGACGTGGTTCTTGTTCTTTCAACAAGATAAGACTCAACTCTTGTTCAAATTCTTGAACAGAGAGATCATGGATGAAATTTCCCTTGTACGCAATTGAAATCGCACCAGTTTCCTCAGACACAACAAAGGTCAGTGCATCTGTCTGTTCTGAAAGACCAATGGCAGCCCTATGTCTAGTCCCAAACTCTTTGGAAATCTTATTAGATTCCGTCAATGGCAGATAAGAACAAGCCGTCGCAACCTTGTTATCTCTGATGATAACTGCCCCATCATGAAGCGGTGTATTTGGGATGAATATATTAATTAAAAGTTCCCCAGTCACCACCGCATCAAGTGGAATTCCAGTCGCAATCTGCTCTTGTAAGGTCTGAGTCTGTTCAATAGAAACCAGCGCCCCAATCTTACGAGGACTCATGTACTTAACAGCTTTAACGTAGGCTTGAACCAACTTCTCGTCTGAGCTAACCTCTTTATTTTGCAAAAAATGCTGAGGTGTCCGTCCAAAGGTTTCAAGTGCAGAACGAAGCTCTGGCGCAAAGATTACAACCGCCGCAATGGCCCCATAGTTGATAACCTGATTCATCAAATAAGAAATCGTCGTGAAGCCTATAAAATCAGAAATCAGTTTGACTAAAATAAATAAGACAACCCCTTGAACAAGGGTCATAATTTTTGTCCCTCGTAGGGCCCTAATAAAGCGATAAATTAAAAAAGCAACAATCAATATGTCCAAACTATTGACGATAACTTTCAGCGGACTATCAAAGAGTGACCGCCAAAAATCAATATCAATGGACGAAAGTATTCCCATACATATCACACTTTCTTTTAATTTTTAAACAGTTTCTATTATACCACGAATTCTAACTATTTTGAGACTACAATCACTACTTTTTGTGATAAAATAAATTCATGACTATGAAAACTACCATGGGAATTCTGGCGGGTAAAGCTAGCCATTTCGTCCTTTCAAAATTGGGACGTGGCTCAACCCTGCCTGGAAAAATCGCCCTTAAATTTGACAAAGATATTTTAGACACTTTAGCCAAGGATTACGAGATTGTCGTTGTCACTGGAACCAATGGTAAGACTCTGACAACAGCTTTAACAGTAGGAATTCTTAAAGAAGCTTTTGGTGAGATTGTGACCAACCCTAGTGGAGCCAACATGATCACAGGAATCACTTCTACTTTCCTAACAGCTAAAAAAGCCAAGTCTGGTAAGAAAATCGCTGTCTTGGAAATTGACGAGGCTAGCCTTCCAAAAATCACTGAATACATCACTCCAAGTCTTTTTGTCTTCACAAATATTTTCCGTGACCAAATGGACCGCTATGGTGAAATCTATACCACTTATCAGATGATTTTAGATGGTGCTGCTAAGGCACCTGAGGCCACTATTTTGGCCAATGGGGACAGTCCTCTCTTTAATTCTAAAGAAGTGGTCAATCCTGTACGCTTCTATGGTTTTGACACTGAAAAACACGCTCCAGAGCTGGCACATTATAATACCGAAGGAATTGTCTGCCCTAAATGTGAGAGCATTCTTCAGTATCGCCTCAATACTTATGCTAATTTGGGTGACTATGTATGCCTCAACTGTGACTTTCACCGTCCAGAATTAGACTATAAGCTAACAGAGTTGACTAAAATCACTAACACTACTTCTGAATTTGTCATTGATGGACAAGATTACAAGATTAATGTCGGTGGTCTTTATAACATCTACAATGCCCTTGCTGCAGTCTCTGTCGCTGAATTCTTCGGAGTGGCTCCAGAGCAAATCAAAGCTGGTTTTGATAAGAGTCGTGCTGTCTTTGGTCGCCAAGAAACCTTTAAGATTGGTGACAAATCATGTACTCTCGTACTAATTAAGAATCCAGTAGGAGCCAGCCAAGCTCTCGATATGATTAAACTTGCAGATTATCCGTTTAGCTTGTCAGTCCTTCTTAACGCCAATTATGCTGATGGTATTGATACTAGCTGGATTTGGGATGCCAACTTTGAAAGCATTATCGAGATGGATATCCCTGAGATTAACGCTGGTGGTGTTCGCCATTCTGAAATCGCCCGCCGTCTTCGTGTAACCGGCTATCCAGAAGAAAAGATTACGCAAGCAGAAAAACTTGAAGATATTATGGCCTTGATTGAAAAACAAGATTGCGATCATGCCTATATCTTAGCGACCTACACTGCCATGCTTGAATTCCGTGATATTCTTGCTCAACGTCATGCTGTCGGAAAGGAGATGAACTAATGACTTATACTTCACTCAAATCTCCAGAAAATCGTGACTACACCTATGACCTAAATGTTGCCCACCTTTATGGTAATCTACTCAATACCTACGGTGACAACGGAAATGTTCTTATGATCAAATACGTGGGTGAAAAACTTGGTGCTAAGATGACCTTCGACATCGTTTCAGTTGGTGATGACTTCGACAAGGACCACTACGACATGGTCTTCTTTGGAGGTGGTCAAGACTACGAACAATCCATCGTTGCTAAAGACCTCCCAACTAAGCGTGAAGCTATTGGTCAATTCATCCAAGATAACAAAGTAATTCTTGCCATCTGTGGTGGTTTCCAACTTCTTGGTCAATATTACATCCAAGCTAATGGTGTCCGCATTGATGGTATCGGTGTTATGGGCCACTACACCCTTAATCAAGAAAATAATCGTTATATTGGTGACATCAAGATCCATAACGAAGAGTTCGATGAAACTTACTATGGCTTTGAGAATCACCAAGGGCGTACCTTCCTCTCTGATGATGAAAAACCACTTGGAAAAGTGGTCTACGGTAATGGTAATAACAAGGAAGACGGTTCTGAGGGTGTCCACTATAAAAATGTTTATGGTAGCTACTTCCATGGACCAATTCTTTCTCGTAACGCCAACCTGGCCTACCGTTTGGTCACTACTGCCCTTCGTAACAAATATGGCCAAGACATTAAATTGCCAAGTTACAATGACATTCTTTCAAGCGAAGTCGCTGAAGAATACGCAGATACTAAATCAAAAGTAGAATTTGAAAAATAATTCTATGACATAGCAAAATAGCGAAACCCTAAGGGTTTCGCTATTTTTTCATATCTATTTCCAAAGTCGTCTTTTCTTCAATCTGTCTTCAATTTTTCGATTATCAATCCTTAGAATGGCAATCATATCAAACAAGAGCCAAGTACGTTTAGGATAAACAATGTATTTGGGAGACCAAATTGGAGAGAACTTCTCCTTATAACGTTGGAGCCCACTAAAAGAGTAAAAACGCTGCGCAAAGACATAGACCAAATTGGCAACCTTCTCTTCCAAAAAACTATCTTCTTCAGTACCCACATTCGCGAGTGGAGCCATTCCCATATCGAAGTACTGCTTTCCTTCTGCTTGGAAATACTGGAAGAGTTTGACAAAGAGGTAATCCATGATACCTTCAGGTGCCTTTTCAAAATCATAACGCATAAGGTCAATCGTCGCCACCCGTTTGTTTTTGGTTGGCATGATATTAGCAAAGGCTACAATTTCTCCTTCCTCACTCTCCACAATAGCAATCGGTGCTTGCTGCAGATAGGCTTCATCAAAGAAACCAAGAGAGAACCCCTTCTCCTTACGGCCGTTAAGCCAAATATCTGAGACAGCCTTCATTTCTTGCATCTGAGTCTCTGAAAATGGAGGTTGAAGTAACTTAAACTGAAAACCTGCTTTTTCGACACGATTGGTTGGTTTACGGAACTTCTTACCATGCTTACCATCGACAGAGAATGTCGTCAAATCAACCATGGCGTTTTCCCCAAATTTCATAAAATCAAAGCCATAATCATGAAGCATCAGGGTAATACTCTCGTCTGCCTCATAAAACAAGGCTTGTAAATTCCAATCCGATAAAGTCTTCAAGAAAGATTCCCAAGCTGGACGGTAATAGTTTTCATTACCAATTGGATTTCCCATAACCACACACTTATTGCTGGTTTGTGCAAATTGGAAAACTACCTGGTCTTGTCCATCAACACGATACCAAAAGAGGCGTTTATCATGTAAATAAGCCAAGGCACTTTCTGATGCACCTCCGTATTTCTCAAGGAGAGCTGTAAAGCGCTCATCATCCATGCTTTGACCAAAAGGCCTGCGGGGTGCCAAAATTCTCAAGACTCCCCAAACAATGGTTGCAATGATAACTGATGCCAGTAAAATATCAAACCAAATATGAACAAAATGTCCAAGAACATCCCGGTTCTTAGGTGGCAATAAATGAGACCAAAAACCGCTGCCACCCAGAACAAGAAGAACCAGAATAGTAAAGGCTAGGAAAAGGAAATCCTTTGTTTTGTCTTCCCAACTATAAACAAAGTAACGATGATACAACCTCTTTCTGATGACCAACATAAGCACCAAAGAGAGTACAATTAGGAAAGACATAGCCCAAGAAATACCATTGAGATTGACATAAATTAAGGCCAAGACAAAGGTTATCAAGGAGGCAACAAAAGCACCCTTAACCCGACGTCTAATGAGACGAGCCATGAAAATGAATAGGGTACCAAATAGGATACTTGGGAATTGCCAAATCAACTGCTCCTGAATAGGATCAAAACGGCTAATAAAGTAGACATTAGCCAAGCGTTCAGGGATTAGGGCAGACAAAATCAAGAAAATCCCTAAAAAACGTAGCAAATAGACGAGAAAACGGTGGAGACTTCCACCAAATACTCGTGAAGAAAGTTTGAAGTATTTCTCGTTGATACGTCCTCCCATGTGTTTGAAAAAGAAGACAACACCAAGCATGAAGGGAATAACGTAGTAGGTTAAACGAAAGAGCAAGAGCAGACTAACCGCAAGAGCATTGCTAACCCCCATAGAGGTCAGACCGGTAATCACAATCAAATCGAAACTACCAATACCACCCGGAATCATAGAGAAGATACCAATAATAACCGCTAGGAAATAAAGTGGAACCAGATTATAAAGTGGAACATGTAAGCCCATTAAATAAGCCACACTGACAAAGCTCCCTAGGGCCGTTCCCCATTCAGCTGTCGAAGCTAAAAGAAGACTTAGCCTCGTTTTCAACGGTACTTGACCAAAATAAGTTAACTTTTCACGACTAGAAACAAAGAAAATAAAAGGCAGATAAAGGAAAATACCCAATAAGAGTAACCAATATTTTCTTAAGTCTGGACTTAGAGGGAAGAACCAAAAGACAGCGAATACCAAACCACTTAAAAGGGATAGACCCGACATAAAATAAGGCAATAAACGAGAAAGTGCCTTAACACCTGTCTTTTCCTGCCCATCCTCAGAATAAAAGGAATATCGCAGACCCACATCGACCAAACCAGCAAAACCAGCCAAGTTATTAATGGTATTGACAGCCCAACTTGTTTCTAAGATATAGGATTTGGAATAATCCGTTTCTAGCTCCTTATTCAGTATGATGTCATAAAAGAGCATGGGGGAGACAGCGACTAGTCCGATGACAGCCATCAAAACAAGATGCCAAATAGACAAACCGGACAGAGCTGACTCCAGTGACTCTAAAGTGATGGTCCGTTTTAGACGAACCAATTCTATGACGACAAGAACCGTAATCGAGATAAAGAAGATGGATTTAACGGCCGCTTTTAAAGGTTGAAGTCTCTCTAAAAGACGCTTCATGCCACCACCTCTTTTCGACTAATTCTCACAAGTTCACGAATCATTTGATTAAAGACCTTATATTTACGTTGAGCTAGACGATGTCCTTCTCGACGTTGGACATAGAGCTTATGAATAGGAAAGAGTTCTGAAATCTCTCTAGAATGCCTAATACTGATAACATCCCTTTGCCCCATAACTACCCAAACAGGATAGGCAGCCTGATGTAGACGTTCCCTATCTAGTGGCAAGTCATGAAGCATCAGACCCGTTACCTGAGCCATGATATCCATTTTAGATGAAAATGGTGACAAGGCTTTTAAGCAAAGATATTGTATATAGACCGCGAATCTTGAGCGTCTCGTCAACCCATTAAAGGTCATATTTCCCGCATTAAGCAAGAGCCCTGCAATCCGGTCAGGATAACGACTAGCATAAACCATAGCCAAATTAGCACCGTCACTATGACCGACAAATAAGGCCTTCTTAATATTCAAATATTGCAAAATTTCCTCCAAATCGGCAGCCATCTGTTCAAAGGTCATCTTGACACTCTGACGACTGGACCTGCCGTGATTACGACTATCAATGAAAATTAAACGATAGTCTCGATACAGAATTCCTTGCTTACCAAAGTAATTCCCTGACAAATTATTGCCATGCAAAAAAACAATTGGAAAGCCTTTACCGAGATCACGATAATAGATGATTTGACCATCTTTCACTTTGAATTCCATAATATTACCTACCTTTTCACTAACGCATTCTTATACGATAATTAGTCTTATAAGGCATTGAGGCTGATGAATTGGACTTATCTCATTCCAAAACCATCTAACCCTCTTCACTCCATTATAACACTTCCACTAGGAAAGAGTCAGAATATTTGTGCATTTTCTGCAAAAAGAAAAAGCCTTTTCAGGCTTCTCTTCTTATTGTGG
>NZ_AZYW01000011.1:0-18996 GCF_000517725.1 Streptococcus sp. SR4
TAAAAATAAGAAAACGATTACATTGCATTGCGAGTGAGAGGGGATGATTTTAGTTGCTAAAGACCTTTCTAAAACAAAATAATCCAGAACCTATGCCCTGGATTTTAGGAGATTATGAAAAAGAAAAGTTTTAGGATGCTTATAGTATATAAAGCAAAGCCTAAAATTTTCTTAAAGTGGAAGAAATTTTTTTCTTTCCCCATTAATTCACTTTCTCAGTTGCTACACCATTTTCATCAATGACATAAGTTTTGCCATCTTTTTCTAGTGTTGCTTTGGTTGTGATTGGAGAACCGTACAAATCTTTCCCTAATGAGGTTGATTTTTCAAAGTGATAGAGCTTACCGTCAATTTCCTTCCAAGTTGGTTGGTAGGAAGATATTATCTGAGGCTCAAGATAGCAGAGATAGCCTTTATCAGTGCGGTAGAATCCTGTTCGAACGATTCCATTTTCGTCTGAAATGTAACCGGATTTAGTTTCATTACGTAATAATTCTGCGTAAGAACCGAAAAGATAGGTCTTTCCATCTATGGTTTCTGTTTTATTGATATAGCGATATTGGTTGCTTGGATCTAGGTAATAAGTCTTACCGTCAATTTCTCTCCACCCGGTTAATAGTTTTCCTTCTGAATCGGCAAGATATATTTCACCAAATAATTTAGCTGAACCATCAACTAGGAGTTGCCCATCTCGAGTGAAGTAATAATAATTTCCGTCAATTAGAAGCAACTCTTCTTTAGCTTGAAGACCATTTTCCTTAAAGTAAACACGGTGATTATCTAGTGTATACCAGCCAAAAACTTGAGCTCCATCATTGCCAAAGTAGAGCTTAGAATAGTAATTGTACGGATAGAATGCATTACGGAGGAGTTCACCATTGTTTTCAGCGAAATAGTAGTACTTCCCATCTATAAGGATACGCTTCCCTTTTATTTGCTTACCACTGCCATCAAAGTAGAGTTGGACACCGTTAATGGTTTGCCAGCCAGTAGCTAATTGGCCCTTATCTTTGAGATAAGTCCAATCGCCATCCTTGTCCTGAACAAAGGTGTTGCGTAGAGATGATGTGACATGTCCTTCTTCATCAATGTTATAGGTAACACCACCAAGCTCAATGGTACGGTTAGTCCATAAAGCTCCGCTATCTTTATCGAAGTAGTAGGTATCCCCATCGATGTCAACCAAAGTTCCTTTGGCTTGCTTGCCATCTTTATCAAAGTAGAGTTGGACACCATCAATGGTTTGACGACCTGTTAGGAGTTTCCCATCTTTGTCGTAGTAGTACCAGTTCCAAAAGTCGTCGCGAATAAACTGATTTTTAGGTGTAACTTCAGTTGAGATTCCCTTGTCATCAAAGGAATAGACTTTGTCATCAACTTTCAAAGTTGTATTAGAGACAATAATTGTAGGACGCATACCAGCAGTAGGTTCGACGTAATCTCCATCTGTCAATCGGTAACGTTGCCCATTGATTTCCTCCCATGAAGGCTTAGTGACACTTTTTACTTCTGGTTGAAAGTAGTGGAGTTGACCATCAATACCTCGTTGGAATCCTTTTAAGACAATTCCGTTTTCATCAGTGCCATAGATCCCATTAAAAATACCTTCATTGTGATAGACAACAGGTGCAAAGTAGGCTTTAAGGCTATTTTTTTGGACTACACTATTAATGACAAAATAATCTTTATTTTCAAAAGTGATAATTCCGTTTAGGACAACCCCATTTTCAGAAAAAATGTATTCCTTACCATCAATTAATTGTCTACCGGTTTGAATGACGCCATCAGCATCAGTATGGTAAGTTGTTTTACTAGAGAAAAACATAGAAGGTCTTTCAACGATGCCATACGTGTTCTTAACCAATTGACCGTCATAATCAAACAAATATTCCTTCCCATCAATGGTTACGACATCATTTTGAGCTCTCAGGCCGTCCGATTGGAAGTAGTAGCGTTTGTTATCGATTGTATGCCAACCTGTAACGGGAGCACCGTCCTCTCCTAGATATTCAAAGAGGTGCGTATACATTGGATTGGTCCTATAACCATTAAAGATGATATGTTCATACCATTGATTAGTCATTAAGGCACCATTATGATAGGCAAAATAGTAGTGCTTGCCGTCGATTTCTTGTTTTTGTCCTTTGACTTGTTTACCTTCTTTATCAAAATAAAGGATGACACCATCAACATTTTGCCAACCAGTCAATTTTTCACCATTAGCAGTGTAGTAATACCAATCTTTTTGGTTGTCAGATTGGAAATGACCACCGGTCACGACCTGGGTAGGTAGTTGCGTTTTTTCGGTTAGGATGCCATCAGCATCTGCTAAATAAGTTTTACCGTCTACTTCAATACTTGTATCAGTTACCTTTCGCCCATTATCTTTATCGTAGTAGTAATCCTTGCCATCAATGGTTACCTTTTCACCTTTTGCTTGGATACCATTGTCATGGAAGTAGAGGTTAAAGCTATCGATGGTTTGTGGGCCAGTTAGTTTGTGGCCCTCACTGTCTAAGTAATACCAGTTACCTTGATCATCAGAAGTGAACTTGCCACCTTGGGAAGGTGTTTCGTGTGCAGTAGTTGCGTTGTCGCTTGTCTCAGATGAGACTTCAGTACTTCTATCAGTAGTAACTCCTTCAACCTTCTTATCAGTTTCACTGGCAGGCTGTGTAGTAGTCGTTTCTGTAAGCTGACTAGCAACGTTAGTAGATGCAGTGTCAGAAGATACTGCTTCACTAGAAGTATTCTCGACAACAGTACTTGCTGGAGCTACTTCGGTTCTTGTAATGAGGCTAGCACTTGTCTCAAGATTGCTGTCAGAGACGACATTTTCAGGACTGTTAACGGCAGTCGTTTCTGGTTTGACTTCATCAGCTCCGACCTGTCCTAGGCCAATCAGTGAAGCCCCGATAGCCAAACTTGAGGCAGCGATTGTAATCCAATGTTTCTTAACTTTATGAAGCTTGAAATGAACTTTGTTTTCCATAAATTTCCCCCTTATTATGGTGACTTGGCATACTCACATCGTGAAATAATTAACGAGATTAATACCAAAGATTAATTTATGATTATATCTTACCCTTATTTTCTAACAAACTCAATAGAAAACGCATACATAATTATAGTTTCAATAAATAGTGCAATAGAGACGTTTGAGAGAAGTAGATGTTTACACAAAAAAATCCAGGACCTGAGCCCTGGATTTAGGAGATTATGAAAAAGAAAAGTTTTAGGCTTTTACCCTTTAATTCACTTTCTCAGTTGCCACACCATTTTCATCAATGACATAAGTTTTGCCATCTTTTTCAAGGGTTGCATTGGTTGTGATTGGAGAACCGTTAAGGTCTTTACCTAATGAAGTTGATTTTTCGAAGTGATAGAGCTTACCGTCAATTTCCTTCCAAGTTGGTTGGTAGTAAGAGATTACTCTTGGCTCAAGATAGCAGAGGTAGCCTTTATCAGTACGGTAGAATCCTGTTCGAACGATTCCATTTTCATCCGAAGCGTGTCCGTAGTTAGTGTCATTTCGTAACAATTCTCCGTAAGAACCGAAAAGATAAGTCTTTCCGTCTATGGTTTCTGTTGTGTTAGAGTAGCGATATTGTTTGCTTGGATTTAGGTAATAGGTCTTACCGTCAATCTCTCTCCAACCGGTTAATAATTTTCCTTCTGAATCTGCAAGATATAAACTATTATATGATTTAGCGGAACCATTAACAAGAAGTTGGCCATCTTGATTGAAATAATAATAATTTCCGTCAATTAAAAGGACATTATCTTTAGCTTGTAGACCGTCTTCCTTAAAGTAAACACGGTAATCGTTTATTGTGTACCAGCCAAAAACTTGTGCTCCATCATTGCCAAAGTAGTAAATATATGAATTAAAGGAATGGAATGCATTACGGAGAAGTTCGCCACTGTTCTTATCGAAATAGTAGTATTTTCCATCTATAAGGATACGTTCACCTTTGATTTGTTTTCCAGTGCCATCAAAGTAGAGTTGGACACCGTCAATAGTCTGCCATCCAGTAGCTACTTGCCCTTTATCCTTGAGGTAGGTCCAGTCACCATCCTTATCTTGAACAAAGGTATTTCGAAGTGACGATGTCACACGTCCTTGGTCATCAATTTCGTAGGTCATTCCATTGAGAGTTAGACTACGATTGGTCCACATAGCCCCACTATCCTTATCAAAGTAGTAAGTGTCACCATCAATGTCAATCAAAGTACCTTTAGCTTGTTTACCGTTAGCATCAAAGTAGAGTTGAACACCATCAATGGTTTGACGACCAGTTAGGACCTTGCCATCAGTATCGTAGTAGTACCAGTTCCAATTGTCATCACGAATAAATTGGTTTTTGGCCGTAAACTCAGTTGCAACTCCCTCATTATCAATCGTATAGGTCTTGTCATCGACTTTCAAAGTATCGTTAGTGAGGATAATAGTGGTGTACATACCAGCATGGTGTTCAGGAAGATACCATTTTGTTAGACGATAACGCTTGCCATCGATTTTTTTCCACGTAGGCTTGTTAATACTTTCCACCTTTGGTTGGAAGTAGTGCAGTTGACCATCTAAGCCTCGTTGGACACCCTCTAGGAGGACACCGTTTTCATCAGTTCCATAGATTCCAGTGAAATTAATTCCACCCAAAATTTCGTTTTTAGAAAAGAAGGCTCCAAAATAGTTTTTTTCTATTTTACTATCTTTGACTAGATAAAGTTTCCCGTCATAACGTACAACACCATCGACGACTTGACCATCTGAAGCAAAGATATATTCTGTTCCATCGATAATTTGTTTACCAGTTAGGACTTCTCCATCTGCATTAGTTCGATAGGTATATTTTAATCTCACTTTAGCCCCTGGCTTATCAACAACGCCATAAGCATCTTTGACTAATTGTCCTTTTTCAAATAGATAGTTTTTACCATTGATTGAATAGATGCCATTAGAAGCATAGATACCGGTATCGGTGAAGTACAAGTGTTTTCCATCAATATCTTGCCAACCAGTCACAGCAGCGCCATCATTTCCGAGATAGTATGAACGGTAGTCCTTTGATGCAGGACTAATTCCACCAACATTGACTGAGGCCCATTGATTTTTAACCATACGTCCATTGTTTTTATCAAAGTAATAGGTTTTACCATCAATCTGAACGATTTTATCTTTTGCTTGACGACCGTCTTTATCGAAGTAAAGTTGGTAACCATCAATGGTTTGAAGTCCTTTAACAGCGTGGCCCTTTTCATCACCATAATAAAAATTAACATTTTCAGGGAAGGTGAAATCTACCTTATCCCAAATAAAGGAGTTTCGAGCTAGCCGTCCTCTCTCACCAAAGACATAGGTTGTGCCTCCTACATTAACCGCTACATTCTTAAGCAGTTCGCCATTTTCATCAAAATAGTGAATGAAACCAGCTGCTGTTTTAACGAGACCTGTGGCACGTATGCCATCTCGGTTGAAGTAACTAGTATGGTAAATGTAGTTTGTTTTATACCGTGGGATAATCTGTTTTTCAGACCAATTGCGGTAAGAATTTTTGAGAAGGGCACCGGTGTTATGATCTAAGTAATATGTTTTTCCATCAACTGTGATTTCTTGACCTTTGAGTTGTTTCCCATCTTTGTCAAAATAGAGTTCAACACCGTCCACATATTGGAAACCAGTCAATTTTTCACCTTGTGAAGTGATATAAGACCATTCCCCCTTATCATTGGCTTCAAAATGTCCACCAGTAATGTTTGTAGGCAGTTTAGTTCTCTCTGTCACAACCCCATTCTCATCTATTTGATAATGTTTTCCATCTTTATCGAGGTAGCAATTGACTAAGAGCATACCAGTATGGTCATCTAAATAATAGTTCTTTCCATTTACCTCAACAAATTGGCCTTTGACCTGTTTTCCATCTTCTTGGAAATAGTATTCGCGATCTTCTACATTATTCCATCCAGTGAGATTTTTTCCGTCCTTGGTGTAGTACCAATTGCCTTGATCGTCGGATGTGAATTTTCCTTGAGTGATAGAGATTTCTTGTCCTGATAATGGATGCTCACTAACCTCAGTAATCTCTGACTTATTTTCATTTGTATTTTGCTTGTCGGTGACAGGTTCCGCGCTCCTATCAGCAATAGTTGTTTCACTAGATTGAGCGGTTTCAACCTTTTTATCAGTCTCGTTAGCAGGCTGTGTAGCAGTTGCTTCTGCAGGCTGACTAGCCACATTAGTAGATGTAGTGTCAGTAGAGACTGCTTCACTAGAAGTATTCCCGACAACAGTACTCGTTGGAGCCACTTCGGTTCTTGTAATGAGGCTAGCACTTGTCTCAAGATTGCTGTCAGAGACGACATTTTCAGGACTGTTAACAGCAGTCGTTTCTGGTTTGACTTCATCAGCTCCGACCTGTCCTAGTCCAATTAGTGAAGCTCCGATAGCCAAACTTGAAGCAGCGATTGTGATCCAATGTTTCTTAACTTTATGAAGTTTGAAACGAACTTTGTTTTCCATAATTTTCCCCCTTGTATGGTGGCTTGGTAAATTCATGCTGCGACATAAAAACATCATGAATACCAAAAATTAATTTACGATTATATTTTAATCCTGTTTTCTAATAATTTCAATAGAAAGCGGATACAAAACGCCATGATTTTATAAAAAGATTCTTATATTCGTGATAGTTATAGCCTATAAAAGAGTTTTCCTAATTTATTTATTTTTTCGTCTATAGATATGCTTGAAAGGGTAATTGTCCCCATACAGTTTGAGAAAAATACTCTTTTTTTCAAAAATTATCCTGTGTAAAATAAAGGACATAAAAACATGAGAGGTGATTGCAATGACAAATCGTTACGACTTAAATAAAAATTTGGCACAGATGCTTAAGGGGGGCGTCATCATGGACGTTCAAAATCCTGAGCAGGCACGTATTGCTGAAGCGGCGGGAGCAGCTGCGGTCATGGCCTTGGAACGCATTCCGGCCGATATCCGTGCAGTGGGTGGTGTGTCACGTATGAGTGATCCTAAGATGATCAAGGAAATTCAGGACGCCGTTAGTATTCCAGTTATGGCTAAGGTGCGTATTGGTCATTTCGTTGAAGCACAGATTTTGCAGGCGATTGAGATTGATTATATCGACGAGAGTGAGGTTTTGACACCGGCTGATGATCTTATTCATGTGGACAAAACCAAATTTGATGTGCCTTTCGTCTGTGGGGCCAAGGATCTTGGTGAGGCTCTTCGTCGTATCTCTGAAGGGGCATCAATGATTCGTACCAAGGGTGAACCTGGTACTGGTGATATTGTTCAGGCTGTTCACCACTTGCGACTCATGAATCAAGAAATTCGCCGTATTCAAAATCTTAGAGAAGATGAACTCTATATTACTGCTAAAGACTTGCAGGTGCCAATTGATTTAGTTCGTTATGTCCATGAACATGGCAAGTTGCCTGTTGTCAATTTTGCGGCAGGTGGTGTAGCGACACCAGCGGATGCTGCCCTAATGATGCAGTTGGGGGCTGAAGGTGTCTTTGTTGGTTCAGGGATTTTCAAGTCAGGAGATCCGAAAAAACGTGCGGAAGCCATCGTCAAGGCAGTGACTAACTATAATCGTCCCGATATTTTGGCGCAAGTGTCAGAAGATTTGGGTGAAGCCATGGTTGGTATCAACAAGGATGAAATTGACATCTTAATGGCAGAGCGAGGAAAATAGATGACAAAAATTGGAATACTGGCTTTGCAAGGTGCTTTTGCAGAACATGAGCAGGTCTTGAAAGCACTTGGGGTTGAAACGGTTCAAATCAGAAATCGACAGGATTGGGAAGCTCACGCTGATTTGGACGGGCTCATTCTACCAGGGGGAGAGTCGACAGTCATGGGGAAACTCTTGCATGATTTAGACTTGTTTGAGCCGATTAAGACGAAAATTGATGCTGGACTACCTGTATTTGGAACCTGTGCAGGTCTGATTTTGTTGGCCAAAACCATAGTGGGGGACCAAACAAAACATTTGGCAAGTATGGACATCAATGTAGCCAGAAATGCCTATGGTCGCCAATTGGGCAGTTTTGGCACAGATGCTGAATTTAAGGGAATAGGGGAGATCCCAATGGTCTTTATTCGTGGGCCAATTATTGAAGCTGTTGGACCAGAAGTGGAGATTTTAGCTCAAGTCAATGGGGCTATCGTGGCAGCTAGAGAAAAGCAGATGTTAGTGACCTCTTTTCATCCAGAATTAACGGGTGACGAAAGGGTACATGCTTATTTCCTAGATATGATTAATCAGGCAAAAGAAGAAAAGCAATAGCTCAAAACCTATGACATCGTTTATTTCTTGACCGCACAAAAAAATCCAGGACCTAGGCCCTGGATTTAGGAGATTATGAAAAAGAAAAGTTTTAGGATGGTTATAGTATATAAAGCAAATCCTAAAGTTTTCTTAAAGGGGAAGAAAAAGTTTACTTGTGATATAAAAAAGGAAGTTGACAGTTGGTCGACTTCCTTTTTAGCGATTCCTAAATGAGAGTAATCATGCGATATCAATAGTTGTTATTTGAATTATATTCCTAAACTTCACCAGGTCCCATCAAATGTCCATTACCGTCAGCATCGAACTTGAAGGCACCAGTGTTTGTTCTAACAATGGTATTTTCAGCGCGTGCTCCATTCTTAGCGTCGTAATAGTGGACAGTTCCGTCATCGTCAAATTTGAATTCACCTCTAAGTTGTCTACCGTTTTGGTCGAAGTAAACATGGATGCCGTTTAATGTTTGAGGTCCTGTCAGTTTATCCCCTTTAGCATCAACATAGTAGTAGAAATCTTCACGATCCAAATCTTTACTTTCTCTTGGGTATTGTCCATCCTGATCTACGAGATCATTTCCAGGAATGGTAATAGTGAAGTGGAAGATGCGATCACCATCGAGATTTCGGTAATTCCAGTTGTAGACATGAACAAAGCTATCAGTGACGAGAGCACCAGAGTCTTTATCATAATAGTGTCCATCAGGGGCGAAGCGTCCCTTGACTTGTGCCCCATTAGGAAGGAAGTACAAGTGACTATTTCCAAAGGTTTGAGGTCCTGTTAATGGCTTACCATCAGCATCGAGATAATACCAGGCAGTAGTATAGACATTTTGATTGTTGATGTCATCACGACCAATATAAGTCAAGATTTCTTTAAAAGCATTGGTTACGAGAGCCCCAGAATCTTTGTCATAGTATTTACCATTTGGTGCAAAATGTCCCTTGACTTGTGTACCAGTGAAATCATCAAAGTAGACTTTAACACCATCGATAGTTTGTTCTCCCTTGAGTTTATCACCTTTATCATTGACGTAAACCCAGTTGCCATCTTCAGTTTCAAGATAGCGTTTTGTTACAAGTGCACCAGAGTTTTTATCGTAATAGCGACCATCCTCTGCAAAACGTCCTTTGACTTGTTTGCCATCCTTGTCAAAGTAGACTGGAATGTTGTCAACGAAGTTGAGACCGATGAGGTTTTTACCGTTTGCATCCTTGTAGTACCAGTTGCCTTCGTTATCACTATAATAGTGACCACCAAAAACTCGTGGTGCATTGTCTAGGGAGACAGTAGGTGTAGGAGTGACGGGGGTATCTGTTTCTTCGCCAGGTTTCATCAAATGTCCATTACCATTTGCATCGAATTTGAAGGCACCAGTATTTGTTCTAACAATGGTATTTTCAGCGCGTGCACCGTTTTTCGCATCATAGTAATGAACAGTACCATCTTCGTCAAATGCAAACTCACCTCTAAGTTGTCTACCATTTTGGTCGAAATAGACATGGATGCCGTTTAGGGTTTGAGGTCCTGTCAGTTTATCCCCCTTATCATCTACGTAATAGTAGAAATCTTCGCGATTCAAATCATTGCTAGAAAGTGGGTAATGACTCATATCCAAAAATTGGTTTTCACCGTTAGGTCCAACGACTGAATTATTAGGAATAGTGATGACAAAGTGATTCACATGATTTCCGTCTTGATTTTGATAATTCCAGTTGTAGACATGGACAAAGCTGTTAGTTACAAGCGCACCAGAATCTTTGTCATAGTAGTGTCCATCAGGTGCAAAACGTCCCTTAACTTGTGCCCCATTAGGGAAGAAGTACATGTTTGTACCACCAAGATTTTGAGGACCTTTAAGTGGCCGTCCGTCGGCATCAAGGTAGTACCAATCAGTAGTATAGATGTTTTGATTGTTGATATCATCACGACCAATATAAGTTAAGAGTTCTTTAAAGGCCTTAGTTACGAGAGCACCAGAATCTTTGTCATAGTATCGGCCATCCTCTGCAAAATCACCTTTGATTTGAATACCGTCTTGGCTAAAGTAAACAGGAACATTATCCACATAGTTCAGCCCGACAAGATTTTTGCCATTTGCATCCTTGTAATACCAGTTACCATTATCATCACTATAATAATGTCCACCAGAAATATGAGGTGCATTTTCAAGTGTTACAGAAGGTGTGACTGGCTTTTCATTTTCATCGATTGGGGCAGGCTGTTCACTGTTTTTTGTAGGTGTTTTTGTTTCTTCGACATGAATAGGTTCATTGACTTTTTCCACCGAAGTTTTTGTAGTAGAGGCTTCTGAAGTTGCCGTTTTAATAGGTGTAGCTTTGTTTGTCTGATTATCTTGATTGCTATTTCCTTGTTCAGAAGTGACTTCTACTGGTGATTCGCTTGCTAATTCAGATGATGCGACTTCACTGCTAGGAGCTTCACTAAGAACCGTACTTGTACTAGTAGGTAGCTCAGTATTAGTTGAAATAGGATTTGTAGTAGGTGCTTTGACCTCAACATTAGTTACTACAGTTTCTTGTGCAGGTGCAAGAATCTCAGTTGGTTGGCCTGTAGCTTCAGGTATTTTTACTTCATCCGCAAATGTAGGGCGTGCGACTAAAGTAAAAGTAGCTAGAGCAGTTACGCAAGAAAGTGCTACGACGTGTTTTTTGGACATTTGCCAATGATAATTCATTTCAGTATTCATAATAGACTCCCTTCAAAAATGAACACCGATGTTTAGGTGTGTAACATAAAGGAGCAGGGCCGTCAGAAGAATGTTAAAAGTGAGAAGATCTGTTAAAACGACTGAGCCCCATATCTAAATCTCTCAGGGCATGGCCATAAGACGATTTTATAGGCGAGCACGTCAAATGTGTGGCAAGGAGAATATGCTTATGCTGTGTAGTTTATATCTAGAAACAAGTGATTTTATGTTTTTATCCTAATACTTTTATTTCTCTCCTTTCGTTTTATTATTGAATCCAGCCTATGGCATATGTCTTTAAATACAAAAAACTAGAACTTTTAGTTTGAAGCATTCTCTCTAAAGCTCTAGTTTTGTATTATAGACAGATGTGTGTATGAAAAGAGCCTTAGATTATCATGCCAAAGTGCCTAAGGACCAGTTTTCATGCATAAAAAATTATTTTGACGTTAGAAGTCTAAAGCCAAGTTCCTAATCCTAATCCCCTGTAGTACACTTTCAACGTTTTTAGTAAAACGCTTACATGTCCACCTATCTTTATTATAATACTTTTTTTATGACAAACAAGTTTTTTTACAAGATAATCGTAATTGTTTAAGAATAGTTCATATTTGGATTCTATTTGTATGACAGTGATTGATGATATGAAAAAGGAAGTTGACAGTTGGTCGACTTCCTTTTGTGTTTTTTAAAGAACATTTAGACAAACATACTTACTATAATAAGATAAATCTCACAGTTGAGTAGGACGTCCGTTTTCATCAAACTGATAGGTTGCACCATTAATAGTACGTGTTTGATTAGTAACTAGCTCGCCAGAATTTTCATCATAATAGCGAGTTCCTTTATAATCTGAGATAAATTGTCCTTTGACTTGTTTACCATTATTTCTGAAGTAGAGATGTTGTCCGTTTATAACCTGATCGAAAATAAGCGCTTTTCCGTCAGGACCAAAGTAGTACCAATATCCCCCCCAGTTAAAGAATTGGTTAGTTAAAGCAGCACCTGTCTCAGCATCAAAGAAGTATGTAGGTTCAGCTTTTGAAGTGCTATTATAGTAATTTTCATTGTAAGGGTTAACTAATAAGCCACGGACTTGATCATAATAATGCCCATATCTTGATTCTGGTCCATCAGAGAAATAATAGATCTTACCATTAATCTCTCGTAGTCCTTTGACTTTTCGACCGTTTTCATCAAGGTAAAACCAATTATTGCCTGATTTTATGAGACCGGTTTTGTGGATAGCAGCACCTGTTTCTTCATCATAATATGGAAGAGTGTTGTAGGGTCCTAATCCACCTCGAATAACTTCACCCCAAGAATAAACACAATAGTCTTTTCCATCTATTGTCATTCTACCGAAATCCCCATTACTATCAAAGTAGTATAATTTGTTTCCGGCCTTGAAAAATGTATTTTTAGGGATTTCTTGCCGAGCACCAGTGTCTTTATCATAGTAATAGCCGTCCAAAACAAGGTCCTTAGCTTGACCACCGAAGTAGTAAGGGTGGAAATAGACATTTACACCATCGATGGTCTGAGACCCTTTTAGTAAGATTCCCTGATCATTAGCATAATACCACTTGCCTTTATGGGTAAAGTAACGACCTTTGACTAGGGCGCCAGAATCTTTATCGAAGAATTTTTCAGCCGGAGTATAGCTAGCATGATCCTTTTCAGTAATTAATCGTCCATCTTTAGTAATGAAGTTACCTTTAACTTGAACACCAGTAATAGTGTCGAAATGGACTTGTACACCATCAATAGTTTGCTCTCCTTTTAGGATTTTACCTTCAGAACCAATATAATACCAAGCATCGTTGATTTGCACATAGTGATTCTTTCCTAAATCAGTCTTGGCACCGGAGTCTTTGTCGTAGAAGTAACCGTCTTCGTCAAATCCACCTTTAAGTTGTTTACCATTTTGAGGGTTGAAGTAAACGGCTACATTATTAATGATTTGAGCTCCTTTGAGGCGTTTACCTTTACTATTTACATAGTACCAATCTGATCCGACTCGTACATAGCTATTGGTTACAAGAGCTCCAGTGATACCATCATAGTATTTGCCATTCACAGCGAAGTCCCCTTTTATCTGAGCTCCCTTTTGTTTGTCAAAGAAGTACTCGGTATTTTTGATAACGGCTAACCCTTTAACTGGCTTACCCTCATCGTCGATATAGTACGTTTTATCTTTGACTGTAATGAATTGATTATAAATTAATCCTCCAGTATCTTTATCGTGGAACCTGTCATTAGAGTCAAATGTTCCTTTTGCTTGTACACCATTGTTATCAAAATAGACATCAACACCATCAATTGTATGGTATCCTGTTAAGATTTTTCCGTCATTACCAACATAGTACCAATTTTCTTTGATTTGGACGTAACGGTTTTTACCAAGGTCAACGAGATTACCATCTTGATCATAGTACCGTCCTTCAGCAAAATTATCGAATATTTGCCAACCACCGTAATTGTTAGAGTAATTTCCTAATTCGTGGAAGTACACTTGCTTTCCATCAATGGTTTGAGGTCCGGTTAATGGTTGTCCTTGATTATCCAGATAATATCTCTCGTTTTGACCAGTAGTACCATTATAGGCAATAACGTATTGATTTTTGACTAAGGCACCGGAATCCTTATCATAATAGCGGAAATTCTTACCTGAATAATCAGATATGAATCTGCCTTTGACTTGGACACCAGTGTTCTCGAAGTAAACATCCATACCATTAATCGTTTGTCTGCCTGTTAAAATTGTGCCGTCATCTCCAGCATAGTAACAATATCCATTTAAGTGGAAGAAGCGGTTTGTTCCGAAATCAACTTGTTTACCTTTATCATCATAATAACGACCATTTTCGGCAAATTTATTAAAAACTTGTTCAGGTTCAAAATAATACAATGCCCCATTGATTTCTTTGACACCAGTATACTTATAGCCGTTTTCATCAATGTAATAGGTTTTATCACCATACATATTCACAACACGATTGGTGACGAGCCAACCATTATTTTTGTCGTAAAAACGGTTATCAGCTGCAAAGTGCCCTTTAACTTGTTTGCCATCAGTGTCAAAATATACATTCACGCCATCAATGGTTTGAGGTCCTTTTAAAATCTTGCCATCTTTACCAATGTAATACCAGTGTGTGTGAAGTTGGTAATAGCGATTGGTACCTAAATCAGTTCGTTTGCCTTCTTTATCATAATAATAGCCATCAGGACCAAATGCGTCTTTGATTTGTGCAGGTGAAAAGTAATACCAAGCACCTCCAATGTTTTTTTGACCTGTAACTCTATTACCATTTTCATCTACATAGAAGTCGTATATTGAATGAACAAAGCGATTAGTCACCAAGGCACCAGAATCCTTGTCATAATAATGCTCATCACTAGCAAAGTCACCCTTTACTTGGATACCATCATAATTACCAAAATAGACTTTAACACCGTCGATAGTTTGAGGTCCTTTTAAAATCTTGCCATCATTTCCGATGTAGTACCACTTATTATGTAATTGAAAATAGTGATTAGTACCGAGGTCAGTCCGTCGACCATTTTCGTCATAATAACGACCTTCAGGGTCGAATGACTCTTTTAACTGGGCGCCAGAATCGTTAAAGTAAGTCCACTCTCCATTAATTTTTTGATGACCGATAAGCCTATACCCTTCTTTGTTTACATAGTAGGTGTTATAGCCATCATTGACATAACTGGACGTAACTAGAGCACCAGAATCTTTATCGTAAAAGTGTTGATCTAAGCCAAATCTTCCTTTTACTTGTCTACCTTTATAATCAAAATAAACCTTAACACCATCGATAGTATGACCACCAATGTAGTCATCGCCATTTTCATTTCTATAATGCCAAAAACCATCATCGTCAGTGTAATACTCACCACCTGTAACATTTTCCACTCGAGAAGACCATGGTGGAGGTGGGTAAATACCTCTGTCGGTAACATCTATAGTACGGTCTTCATGGGATTCAGTGTCCGAAGTTTTTTCTGTCACACTTGTTGCGACAGATGATTTAGATTCTGAATTATGTGTTTCAGAGGCTGAAACAAATGTGCTTGTGACTTCAGAGCTTGCCACTGGTGTTTCTGGCACTGTGGCAGCCTCGCTCGAAGCGGTAGTAGCTGTATTTTCTGTAGGTTTAGCTGTGGTCTCACTAGTTGCTGGAGCCTCAACGTCTATAGCGCCTTCTTTGATGATGGCTTCAACAGTTGCTTCATTAACAGGGGTAGGCTGTTCTTCAGCTGAAGCGTAGCCGAGTCCTGCAAAACTCAATCCCAAAGCAAGTCCTGACACTGCAATGGTTACCCAATGTTTTTTAACTTTGTGAAGTTTAAAATGTACTTTCTTTTCCATGATAATTCTCCTTTCAT
Source organism: Streptococcus sp. SR4 (assembly GCF_000517725.1). Classification (NCBI taxonomy): domain Bacteria; kingdom Bacillati; phylum Bacillota; class Bacilli; order Lactobacillales; family Streptococcaceae; genus Streptococcus; species Streptococcus sp. SR4. The sequence goes on from NZ_AZYW01000011.1 coordinate 15,424, forward strand.
TGAAAGACAAATTGGAATTAGATGTGTGAAATAAATATTATTCGTAAATATATTTAATAACCCTTCCATCTCCGTTTTCATCGAAATGAACAATCTCTGCTTTAACCTTGTAACGAATTGAGTGATTAAAAGTTATGTCAACATTTTTAGCACGTTTTCCAGTTTTTGGGTAATAATAATGGTAGTAGTAGTCATTTCCTGCCCAAATTGTTCGCAATTCATCGTAGCCTAGTCTACCATCATCGTGAAAATAGTAGTAATCATCTCCAATCTTTTGTTCACCCTTATAACATTTACCATCACTACCAACATAGTAACGATAACCGTCAACGTCAACGAATTTGTCACGTCCTAAGTCAACAAGTTCACCATTATTCTTGTCATAGTAATAACCATCATCAGCAACAATACCTTTAGCTTGTTTACCATCTTTATCAAAGTAAACCTTTACATTATCGATAGTTTTGTGTCCAGTTACCTTTTGGCTATTTTCATCGACGTAGTACCAACTATCAGAATATTTTTTACCAAAATATCTAGTAATTGCACCAGTTGAGGTGTCTGCTAAACTAGGGTATCTATCGAATTGAAATACTTGAACGTAATTATGGTCGATAGGGTCATTACCTAGGTCGGTGATAAAATTCCAAGGTTTTATTTGAACATAACGTTTTGTGACTAAAGCTCCGGTGTCTTTATCGTGATATCTACCATCTGGTGCGAAATCCCCTTTTAACTGTGGTCCATCAGGGTAGAAGTAGTAGTTCTCACCGTTAATAATCTGATAACCTGACACCTTGTAGCCACTATTATCTAGGTAGTAGCGGAATGTAGTTGAGATACCATTAGCACGCCATTCACGAGCGATTCTTACAGTACGCTCTCTGAAAGTATTTCTTGCTAAGTTACCTGTATGTTTATCGTAATATTTACCGTTTTTTGCGAAACCTCCTTTTACTTGCTCTCCATTTTCATCGAAGAATACAGTTTCACCATTAATAGTATGTTCGCCTTTTAAAGCTATTCCTTCGGAACCAAAATAGTAAAAAGGTTTTATATCATCACTAAATCCATTGTGGGCAGAAGGGACGTATAAGTTCCTAGCTAGATGGCCATTATCATTCATATAATGGATATTGTGGTAGTCATCATAGAACAGTCCATTTTTTTTGATATCATCTTTCTTTTCAGTAATGACACCTTCTTGATCTGAAATATAAAGTTTATCGTTCACTTCAAAAAGTGTTCCAATGACACGCTCACCATTAATTTTATCGTAGTAGTATTTGTTCCCTCCTTGTTTAATAAACTCACCTTTAGATTGCTTTCCGTTATGGTCAAGATAATACCATTTACCATTTATCATAACTGATCGGTTGACACCTAAATTCACACGAGCACCGGTATCTTTATCATAATAGTAACCATCGTCTGCGAATTGGTCTTTGATTTGTTCACCATAGGCATTGAAATAAACAGCAACACCATTTATTGTTTGGGGACCGTGAAGGAATTTTCCGTCATATCCTGCATAATAGGTAACTTTTCTAATTTTAGGGTTAAGATAGTCATTCTCTAGGTGATAGATAGTAACGTATTGATTTTTAACCATCATTCCTTGGTAGTCATAATAATAGCTGTTTTCAAATTCGTCGGTAACAATTTGGTTGCGATAGTTTAAAGCATATGGTACTTCAGAGAGTTTACCTTCATTATCAGCTTTATAGGTCTTACCATCGATTTGAATAAGAGAGTTGATAACCATTTGTCCATTATGCAAATCATAGTAATGTTTTGGTAGACCTGAATTTGAGTAGCTAGCCTCACCTTTTAGTTGACGACCATCACTGTCAAAACAAACATGATAACTATCAACAATTTGGTTTCCAATGAGTTTTTGACCATTTTCATCGACATAGTACCAGTTCCCATTGTCTTCTACATAAGCATTGGTAACAAGTTCACCACTATCCTTGTCATAGAAGTGTCCATTCGGAGCGAAGTGTCCTTTAACTTGGACTCCACTGTCCTTAAAGTAAACTTTGACGTTATCAATGTTTTGTTCGCCAATGAGTTTATTGCCATCGGAGTTGTAGTAATACCAGTTGCCTTTATCATCGCTGACATATTGGTTATGGAATCTAGAATCACCTTGGATAGTGATGTTCCCTTCTTTATCTGCGATATAATGGATACCGTTTAACTCAAAAGATGTATCCTTGACTTTACGACCATTGTCTTTGTCAAAGTAGTAAATTTTATTATCAATATTAATGAATTCGCCTTTAGCTTGATGTCCTTCTGGACGAGATGATTCATGGAAGTAGAGTTCAAAGCCATCAATAGTTTTAGGTCCAGTGATAGGAAATCCGTCTTTGTTGAAGTAATACCAACGACCTTCGTAGTCCATCATAAATTGATTTTTTGGATAGTCTCTATTATTTTCTGAAGGAAGAGTATAGTAAGTTGGGAACGGATAAGTCACAATGTTTAGTTGTTTATTGAGATAATGTGCCACCCCATCGTTGTCTGAATAAAATACATATGGCATAGACTTCCATAGACCCTTTTCGATGATAGGATATTGTTTATTTTTGACTAAGGCCCCTTTGTCGTCAAAGTAGTAGCGTTTGTGATCTAATTCCATTAGTCTATGAACAGCAACTTGACCATTGTCATAGATGTAATAGTCGTTACCTAAAATTGTCTGACGACCTTTCTCAAGTGTGTTACCATTTTTATCAAAATAGTAACGTTCTAATCCAGGCATTACATAATAGTTTGGTTCGATATAAGCAGGTTCATTGAAGTAAACAACTTTACTATAGTTTTCTTCTGGAATATAGTGGTTGTCTTTGAATGTAATAAAACGGTCTGTTACTAGCTTGCCATCGTTTTCATCGTAAAAGTGCAGTTTGTCGTCAACTTTCCTAAGCTGCCCTTTTACCATAGTGCCGTCATCGTTAAAGTAATAATGGAAACCGTTGATGTCTCTTGGTCCAGTAACCAGCTGCCCTTTTGCATCTACATAATAGGTAACACCATTTGCATCTGAAACGAAACTTTCTCTTTTATCTGTCTTTTTTGTGATACCTTCCGCTTCAACAGTGATGGTGAAATCACCATCTTTTTGTGAGGTATCTAAAGTTGTTTTATCAGGAGAAGTGCTTATGATGAGGTTTTCGTTGTTTGTAGGTGTATTTGTTGCACTTACCTCAGAATGAATAATTTCAGAATTAGCTGCTTCCGAACTAGCTGCGCTTGTCACTTCAGAGCTTGGTTTTTCAGAAACTGTTTCTGTTGAGGCTACTTCAGAGCTTGGTTTTTCAGAAACTGTTTTTGTTGAGGCTACTTCAGAGCTGGCCACTGGTGCTTCTGACACTGTGGTTGCTTCGCTCGAAGCGGTAGTAGGTGTGTTTTCTGCAAGTTTAGTTGTGGCTTCACTAGTTGCAGGAGCTTCAACGTCAACAGCACCTTCTTTGATGATGGCTTCAACAGTTGCTTCATTAACAGGGGTAGGCTGTTCTTCAGCTGAAGCGTAGCTAAGGCCTGCAAAGCTCAATCCCAAAGCAA
>NZ_AZYW01000012.1:0-2126 GCF_000517725.1 Streptococcus sp. SR4
TGCAGTGGTTGCCATCCAATCAAACATCGCTTCGCTTGTTTTCTTGGGGCAACTGTGCATAGCATATCTCTATGCGACTAAAGTCGCTAGAGCTATCCTAATTGCGCACCGCCAGTTCTCATAGAAAAAAACACCTTGCAAGATGCAAAGTGTTTTCGTTTGTATTCTGCTGTCCAGCAACGAATTAACGTTTAGAGAACTGGCTAGCTTTACGAGCCTTTTTCAAGCCTGTTTTCTAGTATTTTTATATCTATTGGCAGATTATCCGACTTATCCCCATCAACATCTGACTCTAACTCAACCTCTGAAGAAATCCTAATATTGCGTACTTTGATATATTCGATATTATTGTTACCTACTAGATCCCCTTTTTAATAAATCTGGGATAGCCGATAATTTAGAAATGATGGATGAATCCTTTAAAATCAAGATATTTCCATATTCATCTGTATTTTCATCAAATAGTTTTTTGTCTGCATAGTAATTGGATAGAAGAACTAAGACCTGAGTAGCTTCACCTTCATAATTGCCATTTTTGCTTTCAAAAGGTAATAATTGCTTGTTCATAGCTTGGCGAATCAGTTGCACCAGCCAAATTAATTGTCTTGACCGACGAATAAAGCGACTTCTTTCAAGGATTCGACCATAAGGAAACAGTTGGCAGATTCTATAAAAGTGTCGATGTGATTCGGCACGCTCATCAGACTCGCTACACAGAGCTGGTACATAAATCTGCTATAATTTTCTGGAAGATTTGGTCAAGCGGTCTTTTAGCCGTGTGACAGGCATACAGGAAAAACACTATTTATTTACTTTTTGCACGGGAGGCTTTAAGATGTTGCTGGACGCCTTTCTTGATAGTCACTCAGAGTCTCCAGAGTGTCTGGGCTGGGATATGGCAAAGATATACCGCTGCTGAAACTGTTCTTTGACGCTGATAAACGCGACATAGCAATTAAAATGTCGCACTAAAATGATTGAAAAGTGATTGAAACTGTGTTACAATGCACATGTAATTTTTAGAAAAGAGGTACTAACTATGGAAAACCTAGTAGTTTCAGTCTTTAACACTGAAAGCGAAGCTTATCAGTCCTTTGCGGATTTGAAGGCTTTCCGCCAAACTCAGACGACCAAGGTTGCTCAAATCGCCTTGGTCAAAAATGAAAACGGTCACATCGTTGAAAAAGAACGCTATGACTTTGAAGATTCAACGACGGATGCAACCCTAGAAGGTGGCTTGCTCGGTGCAGTTATCGGGCTTTTGGGTGGTCCTATCGGCGTCTTGTTTGGTTATGGTATTGGCAGCCTCTATGGTTTGGCTGCTGGTGATACCGTTGATACGGCAGAAGCTGGCTTGATTGACGTTGTGTCTCAAAAATTGATCGACGGCGAAACAGCCGTTGTCGCCTTGGTGCAAGAAAACAACGAAGCAGTCATCGATGCTTACTTCACCAAGTACGACACCCAAATCGTGCGTTGGGATGTAGCAACCGTCGTAGCCGAAATCGAAGCAGCTCTGCAAGTCCAAGAAGACCTCTACAACCAAGCGCGTGCGCAAATGAAGGCTGAACGTAAAGCAGAGCGCAAGGCCAAAATTGAAGAGTTCAAGGCAAACATCAAATCAAAATTTGATAAATTGAAAGCCTAACGTCTAAGCGTCTCATAAATTTAAATGTGACTGAGACGCCATTTAAAATTTATGTGCGTCGGATTCTCACAGTTAAATAATTGCGTTGACAAAGCCGTTACAGCCGTTCTTCCATTCTTTGAAAAGAATGTTTAATAGACAAGAAATCTGGACTAGTATTGGTCTGGATTTTTTTGTGAATATAGAGGTCATAGCTTTTTGACTATGCTTCGTTATAATTAGAAAAATTTTAAGTTTTATCAAGATGAAATCAGTCAGACGAAGACATCCCGAATTAGCACCAGCATCACCACACAAACTAAGACATACTGGTGCTACTCTTGCTAAACAAGCAGGTGTTTCTCTTGAAGCCATCTCAGAAGCTCTTACTCATAGTGATAAAGAGATTACAAAAACTTACGTTAATATCAAAGATAAAGTCAATCGGACTGTAGGTGATATTGCTTTTCGTAGTTTAAAAAATTGATGGGGTGAATAT
>NZ_AZYW01000013.1:0-738 GCF_000517725.1 Streptococcus sp. SR4
AATCATAACCACCCGTCTAACGGGTGGTTTGATCAAGGGCTATAAGCCCATAATACCAGCCAGCGCCTAAAGACGCTGGCTTTCACTTTGTTCAAGCCTTATTGCTTTTGACTCGTCACAAGCCTCTCAAAGAGGCATTCGCATTACTTACCATTATCCCTAAAGGGATTTTCATATTCTTTAACGCTTAATTTGTCCAAAGCGATATCATGCTTCTCTTGTTCCTGGATATATTTCTTAATTGTGGCTTCATTAAGTCCTACCGTACTTACATAATATCCTTCTGCCCAAAAATGTCTGTTCCCAAATTTATATTTTAAATTGGCGTGTTTATCAAACATCATTAAGGCACTTTTACCTTTTAAATATCCCATAAAACTAGCTACACTCATTCGTGGTGGAATACTTACTAACATGTGGACATGATCTGGCATTAAGTGGCCTTCTATTATTTCAACGCCTTTATATTGGCATAGTCTATGAAAAATCTCTCCCAGACTACTCCTATATTGATTATAGATTATTTTTCGTCTATACTTAGGTGTAAATACAATGTGGTACTTACACATCCATTTTGTATGTGATAAACTGTGAGCTTTTTGCGCCATAGTCTTAACTCCTTTCGTTTTACAATTGGCTTGAACACCTATATTGTAACTCGTTTGGAGTTTTTTTGTTATGACGGTATAACCTTCGATGCGCACCCGCATAGCGGGTGGTTTATTTGTTTCGCACCTT
>NZ_AZYW01000014.1:0-4596 GCF_000517725.1 Streptococcus sp. SR4
ATCTTCATCACTCTAAACATAAAAAAAGAGAAGACCTATCTGGTCCTCTCTAGATGTTAGCTTTTCGCCACCCACTACAGTTGACAAACATACTAAGATGAGTAGTGAGAAAATCTCCAACCAGAGAGTACTCACTACTTTTTCGTTAGGTTAAAGTAGTGGGGTCTTGTAAAATTGTAGTATAGCGCTATACGTCACTTGACAAACTGGCAAGAAACCTTGATCAAAAATACCAGGAAAGGTATTTTTTAGCATGCCTTTTTATGGCTCAAAAATTGTTAAAACTAAGACAATAAACTCAGAATAGTACTGTCTTATCTCATTTTTAACTTAAAGCTTTGATAGACTTGATAAATGATAAAAAAGAGCTAATAAAATTTAGAATGCGGAAACTAACTTACTCAACTGTTACTGCTTTTGCAAGGTTTCGTGGTTTATCCACGTCAAGACCCCGTTGTAGAGAAGCATAGTAAGCAATCAACTGAGTTGGAATAACCATTGAGATCGGTGATAAGAATGGATGTACTTGATTGACAATAATATCATCATCAGCTTTAGCTAATTTTTCCTCAACGACTGTTAAAACATTAGCTCCACGAGCAGCAACTTCCTGAATATTACCACGAGTATGAGCAGCCACAACTTCACTTGCAGAAATTAATCCTAAAACTGGAGTACCATCTTCAATCAATGAAATTGTACCGTGTTTCAACTCACCCGCAGCAAAGCCTTCACATTGAATATAAGAGATTTCTTTCAACTTCAATGATGCTTCCATAGCTACATAATAATCATTTCCTCGACCAATGTAGAAAGCATTACGAGTTGTAGCCAACAAGTTCTCAACTTTCTCAGAAATCATATCTTTTTCAGAGAGAGTCGCTTCAATTGACTGAGCAACAATTGATAACTCATGCACTAAATCAAACTCAAGTGCTTCTTTCTTGCCATTTGCTTCACCAACAGCTTTCGCAAGGAAAGCTAGAGCCGCAATCTGAGCAGTATAAGCTTTTGTAGAAGCTACAGCAATTTCAGGCCCTGCATGTAAAAGCATCGTATATGTTGCTTCACGAGAAAGCGTAGAACCAGGTACATTGGTAACAGTCAAACTAGGGATTCCCATTTCGTTAGCTTTCACCAAAACTTGACGGCTATCTGCTGTTTCACCTGATTGACTAAGCAAAACAAACATTGGTTTTTTGCTCAAAAGTGGAATGTTGTAACCCCACTCAGATGCAACACCTATTTCAACTGGTGTATCTGTCAATTTTTCAAACATAGCTTTTGACGCAAAACCAGCATTATATGAAGTCCCAGCTGCTAAGATGTAAATACGATCTGCTTCTTGTACTGACTTGACAATAGCTGGATCAACAGTGATATTTCCTTCATCATCTGCATAGGTAGAAATCAATTTACGCATTACAGTAGGTTGCTCATCAATTTCTTTCAACATATAGTAAGGATAAGTTCCTTTACCAATATCAGAAAGATCAAGTTCAGCTGTATAAGTACCGCGTTCAATAGCATTTCCTTCATAATCGGTAACTGTGATAGCATCTTTGGTCAGAACAACCAACTCTTTATCGTGAATTTCCATAAATTGACTAGTTTCACGAATCATAGCCATGGCATCTGAACAAACCATGTTGTAACCTTCACCAACACCAATCAAAAGTGGAGATTTGTTTTTGGCAACATAAATCGTATCTGGTGCTTGAGAGTCAACAAGAGCAAACGCATATGACCCTTGGATAATATGAAGAGATTTTTTTAAGGCTTCAAGAACTGATAATCCATCTTCGTCAACGAATTTACCAATCAAGTGAACTGCAATCTCAGTATCTGTCTGACCTTTAAATTTGTGTCCTTGCAAGTATTCTTCTTTAATTTGGAGATAGTTTTCAATAACTCCGTTATGAACTAAAACGAAGCGCCCTGTTTCCGAAGTATGTGGGTGAGCATTATCCTCAGTTGCTTGACCATGTGTTGCCCAACGCGTGTGACCAATACCAGTTGATCCCTTAACATCGGAGCTAATTTTAGCACGAAGATCTGCAATACGACCAACTGATTTAACTAGACAACCTTTATCTGGGGCATCAGTCACATAAATACCTGCTGAGTCATAACCGCGATACTCTAACTTTTCGAGACCCTGTATTAAGATATCCACTGCATTACTATTTCCAACAACTCCAACAATTCCACACATTAATTATTACCTGTAGCAACTTTTAAATTACTATCCCTTTCCTACAAATTGGTATAGTTCAATATCCTATTATTGAACCGAACAAAGTCATTATATACCTAGTTTTATTAGTTGTCAACAATTAAATTGGTATAGTCATAAAAGATGACTATCTTCAATTTGTCAAGTAAAAACTTATTATCAGATAATCTAAATCAATTTTTCTTAACAACTATTTAAATGAATAAAAACGAAATTTGTTATACCACTTCCAATTAAACTCTATTTTCCTTTAAAGAACAAAATTTCGCTAATAATTCAGATTTTTTTATTTCTGTGATTTGTAAAACCACTGTAGAGATTATAGAGCTTTTTGAGTATACACAAAAAGTCCCATAAAAATTGTACTGACCCCAAAAAGTTAGACAATTAATTTATCCAAAGGATTTAGTTCTGTATTGCACAGGACTGAGTCCTTTTCTACCATTTGTCAAGCATATCAAGGCATTTGATAAAAAAATAGATTGAATTACATAGTCAAACTAAGGAGTTTGTCTATTTTTGAACTAAAGTTTAGTGTAAAAAGTGCACGCAAAAACAACACCTTACCTAGTGGTTTTTTGATAAGGTGTTACAATCATATGGCATAAACAATTTTACCGATTTTGGGTAGAAGTATAATCGTAAAGCTTGTTATGTGTTATGAGGTAATACATTGTTCTAATGAGACGATGTGTAGAGGCAATCGTGTGTGGTTTGGTTGAAGTCACTTGCGATTGTCTTTTCCGTTTCTCATAGAAGTCTGCTATATGACAAGGATTGGTGTAGCCAGCTGAAGCTATGTTATGAATGCACTTAAAGAGAACCTTTATGGCATAGGGATTCCCACGTTTGGTGATATGTTCCTTTGCTAGAAAGTCCCCAGATTCATAGTGGCTGAGGTCAATGCTGATCAAAGCATTGATTTGATTGGCAGAATGAAATTGACGAATGTCACCAAGTTCGCCAATAATACTTGTCGCTGTGGTTTCAGTGATTCCAGGAATAGAGAGAAGAATCTCGTATTCTGGCAAAGGTTGAGCCAAAGTTACCATCTCCTCTAAAACGCCTTGTCTATATTCAGAAAGCCTAAGTAACTCCCCTGCATAGTATTTGATCTCTTCCATCATTGGAGAGGTTTTCTTGACCTCACAATAAGACTGATTAGCTAGTTTTGTAAGCTTATCTACTAAGTAAGTCACACGTTTTTCAGAGATGCGTTTTGCCGTAGACTGACGGATGATAGCTGTTAATACGGCGTCATCTAACTCCAGTACAAAACTATTACATGGAAAAGTCATGACCAAGTTCCAATATTGTTCCCACAGTTGGTGAAGATAAGATGTTTTACAATTCAGGAAAAGAGACCTGTAGAACCTTGTGCAGACGATTTTTAGCGCAGAAAATATCCCCAGTAAGATTCTGATAGAAATGGCTGAGGTCGCGTAATTCTTGATAAAGCACTTCTTGGACATAGCTTGGTTTACGATTGAGGATGAACTGAGACGTAGCTAGTTTTTCAGCGTCAATCTTATCTGTTTTACGTACTCGTAAGCTATCTAGTTGTTTTTGTGATTCTAAGGGCTTGAGCAGATTATCAGTCAGGCTTACCCATTAGCTAAACAACAACGTTGCTTGATTCATATTAGTCGAAATCTGGCTAGTAGGGTGAAACGATCTGATCGAGCGGTTATTCTGGGGTAATTTAAAATGATTTATCGTGCTGAAAATTTAGAAATGGCAGTACAAGCTTTAGAGGACTTTATCGCCGAATGGAAACCAAAGTATAGGAAAGTCACAGAAAGCCTGGAGAAAACGGATAATCTTTTAACTTTTTTTCAGTTTCCCTATCAAATTTGGCACAGCATTTATTCGACAAACCTCATTGAGTCTCTTAACAAAGAAATCAAACGTCAAACGAAAAAGAAGGTTCTTTTTCCTAACGAGGAGGCTCTGGAACGTTACTTAGTTACTTTGTTTGAAGATTATAATTTCAAGCAAAGTCAACGAATCCATAAAGGGTTTGGACAATGTTCTGACACACTTGAAAGCTTATTTGATTAGCACTCTATAACTCTACTTGAGTGTTTACACAAAATTATTGACAGTATCATAAAGTCGAAATCAACCTCTGATTCCAATTGGCGAAGAAAGTGATCTTCTGGGACCAATTCGTCTATCGTATAGAAGCCATATTGGCAGCGATGATAATCAGGTTTTTCTTTGTGAAACATAGCTAGCACCTCACAACTTTTCTTACCTCTATTATACAACTTTACAAAAAGAAAAGCCCTTAGAAAAGTGTCTTCTAAGGACTTTGTCTTCAATCCGAACCTCCCCTAAGGGAGGCTGCGTTTAGTTGG
>NZ_AZYW01000015.1:0-893 GCF_000517725.1 Streptococcus sp. SR4
TGAGTTGCCGTTTAGAGCCGTGTCTGAGAGAAAAATTGGGTTGACCGCTTCTACGAGAGCATCTTCTGGGAAAACGGTGGTAGAAGCAGGGGTAATGACGTGAAAAGCACCGTGCTTTTCGCTATTAAGGATATGACGTTGGTATTTGCCTTCTTTACCAAAGATAAAACGAGGAGCATTTCCTAATTTTTCGTAGTAAGCAGGGCCGATAAAATCTGGTTTCATAACAAGTGTTTCTGGAATCATAGGTTTTTCCTTTCTGAATTTAAGCAAAAGAAAAAGAGTTAAGCTAGTTGCTTCACTCTTGAGTAATAGTGGGTAAATAGTTTACGTTTAAACTGTCGACTATAGAACTGAATATCACCACTAGGATAGCTGTTTCTACGAGCTTCTTGGACTAAATGTTCGAGGTCAATAAGAGCTTGTGCATAGAGTTTAGCTTGTAGTTTAGGCGAGTAGCTAAACATGTTATAGGTGAATTCATAGTTATCATAGAGGCGTTTACATTGTAGTGCGAAAAAAGTTAGTCATAATTTCTCCTTTATTGTAAGCGTAAAAAAGCTACTAAGATATAAAGAAGACTTAGTAGCTTGAGAGTAAGTCTATCTCAAAAGATAGACAGCAGTATAGAAAAGTTGTTTGGTTGGAAAGATTCTTCTTTCCACGGTGGCAACGTTTAGCAAGGTGCATTGCATGAATTACCATCGCTTTCCCGGCCAATCTCTTTAGGTAGTCATTGTCATACCCTAGGGATTCTCTTACGCAATCTTGCGCAACCAGTTCACTTTACTATTCGGCAAAAGTGCTAATCGTCCGAAATGCGTGGAAGCCCACAAAATACTTGTTTTTATCTTCACTTCAACCATAAATGGACTTGACTTTACTTATCAAAA
>NZ_AZYW01000016.1:0-679 GCF_000517725.1 Streptococcus sp. SR4
ATTGTTTACACGTTTTTCAGTTGGTTTGCTTGGTTTTTCAACTTTCTTAGTTGTTGGGTTGTAGTAGTTAACAACTTGAGCCGCAGTATTTTCGATATCTACACCACCAGGTACATCAGCTTTAACTGTTGTTGGGATGTCGAACTTGTAGTAACGTCCAAAGGCGAATTTAGTTGTGTCGATAACTTGTGTGTTTTCTGCATCGCCAAGTGACTTAGTGAAGCCATCTTTAAGTGTTGCAGTAATCACACCGTTGTTCACAGTGATATCAAATTTATCTGTTACTTCTGCGCCTGTTACTGAATCGTAAGCTTTAATCTTCGTAGCGTCAAGATCCAATTTAGTTTCATCGTAGTCATCTGAGATTCCTACTGATTGGATGTTGTCTTTGTTAGCTGCGTCGAATTTAGTTGTATCAAGCCATACTTGGTAAACCAACTTGTCGCCACGTTTAACAGTCTTAGTATTCAAGTTTTGAGCTTCGTTGTTGTTTGTATTATCGACATATGGGTTCGCATTTGTATCTGCGTACTTGTCTGCCAATTCTTTATCGTCATCAACGAGCTTATCACCAGTGATATCGAATTTCTCTTCAGAAACAACATATTTCTCTGGTTGGAACTTAGGTTCTTCCGGAGGAGTTACACGGTTGTTAAATTCTTTGTCCGCAATGTCGCCA
>NZ_AZYW01000017.1:0-514 GCF_000517725.1 Streptococcus sp. SR4
GGTTGTGCTAGTGCCACCGATACCTACCATCTTACCGTCTTGGACATAATAGAGATGGACAATGTATTCACCTGCTTCAGCCTTATGGTCACTAACATTGATACGAACCTTGTAGCTACCATCACTTTGTCTGCTAGCTTGGTGCCATACAAGGTCGTCTTGGCCGTCTTTGGATGTCCAAACTGGAACACTCACACCTTGGATAGCCTTGTCTCCACCAGAAACATTAGTGATATGAACGTCGAAACCAAGGTTAGAGAGATTTTCAATATTAATAGTGCCACTTGGTTTGCTTTCTTGTTGAGCAAGTTTAGACACGGCTACATAACGGCGGTTGCCATTGTAGCTGAGGTAAGAAAGCCATTGGTAACCATCACCACTGACAATCTTGTCGTAGTTGACTGACATGCCAGCATCGTAGTAGGCCAACTCTGGACTTGCCACACGAGGTTCTGCCTTAATGCCAGTACGAGAGGTAAAGGTATATGAACCTGAAGCTGGAAGGTTGTGGCGA
>NZ_AZYW01000018.1:0-7208 GCF_000517725.1 Streptococcus sp. SR4
CTGGCTAGCTTAAATAGTCACCTTATAGGAACCGTCATCCTGTTTTGTGGCATTATGCCAAACAAGATCATCCTGACCATTTTGCTCAGACCAGACTGGGATAACCACACCTGAAATACCACTTGGCTTAGTTTCATCGACATCAACCACGGTCTCAGTCAAATACTGACGGTTGCCATCCTTATCGACGAGATAAACATCTGCACGGTATTTACCAGTTGAATGTTTATGGTCTGAAGCCTTAATTGTCGCACGATAGCTACCGTCTGCTTGTTTACTTGCCTTATGCCAAACCAAATCATCTTGACCATTAACAAGACTCCATGATGGGATCAAGATTTCCTTCAAGCCATTTGGTGCAACAATATTGCGAACCACAGCATCAAAAGTACCTGTAGTTGCATCATTATTTTCAATCGTTAGGCTTGCGCTTGGACGAGATTGGCTAACTTCCACCACTTTTTCAGTCAAATAGAAACGCTTGTTGAAATTATCTACGATATAGGCATCTGCACGGTATTTACCAGTTGAATTTTTGTGGTCACTTGCCTTAATGGTAGCTCGGTAAGAACCATCTGCTTGCTTCGTCGCCTTATGCCAAATCAAATCATCTTGACCACCAACGAGACTCCATGATGGGACTAAGATTTCTTTCACACCTGTAGGAGCAATGATATTTTTTACCACAGCGTCAAAAGTGCCTGTAGCTGCATTATTATTTTCAATCGTTAGGCTTGCACTTGGACGAGAGTAAGTTACCGATACTACTTTCTCAGAAATATAATGTCTCTTATTTGTTCGATCAACAACATAGGCATCTGCACGGTAATTGCCAGCCTCCCCCTTGTGATCTACCACCTTAATGGTTACACGATAAGAGCCATCCATTTGCTTGGCTGCCTTATGCCAAATCAAGTCATCTTGACCATTGGCTAGACTCCAAGATGGAACAAGAACCTCTTTAACACCCAAGGGTGCCACAATATCTCGAACCACAGCATCAAAGGTACCAGTGACCTTGTTGTTGTTCTCAATTGAGAAGCTAGCCTTAGGTTTTAGAACATCAGTATCATGAGATGAACCTGAGGCATGAGTCAACTTAGCAGGTTCAGCCACGATATTGCTTGAAACCTCAGAAGCAGTCGGTACCGTCGCATTTTCTGAACTCGCTACTGTGTTAGCCTGAACTACAGATTCAGAGGCAACGACTCTTGATTCAGATGCTGCAATCGTTGTTGAGCTTGCTTGACTAACTTGTGGAGCACTTGAGTTTGCTACTTCACTTGTGGCTGTAGGTGTTTCCGCAACAGTTGAACTTGGTCTTGCTGATGGTGACTCTTGTGCAAGGACTGCTCCACCACCAAAAATATCTGCTGCAGTCGCAGGTTGATACTGGTTCCCTTCAGTAACCGTAGGCATTTGCGTAGCTACCTCATCAGCACTGGCTACCTGAGTAGTCACCACCATGAGAACAGCTGCACTGGCATAGTAGATAAAATCTTTTGTTCGCATTTAACTTTCCTTTGACACTTTTTAATACGTCACCCATTTTACCATAGAAAATATCTTACGAATAGAGCAAAAGTGATAATTCTCTAAAAAAACTATAAAAATGATAAAAAAATAAGTAATTTCTATGCTGAAAGCATCAATGTCATCCAAATAAAGAACCTAAAAGCCCATAAATATGAGATTTCAAACATGTATATAATATTCTGAAAATAGATAAATAAAAAATATGACTATCAAAAATGAACACCAAAAAAGCCCTTAGAAGTTTCCTTCTAAAGACCTTTCATTAATAGATTAAGCAAAGATTGAGAAGAATGGTGCACCAAGCTTAGTATCCATTGCATCTCGACTCTGAACACCATGAATGTAGTCCAATGAATACCAACCATTGTTATTGGCGTTAAATGGATCACGAACATAAGTTTTACCATTATCATAGCCATGAAGCACGATTTCATGCGTGTAAGGATAATTGATAAATTGGCTTGCTCCTACTGCTGCCAGAACGTGTTGGCCTGACATCAAAGCTGAAGCAATGTTAGCAATGCTTGAAAGCATGTTGCTCTTGAGACCCCAATTTTTACTTGCTAATACAATACCATCCGCGTCTGTACCAGCAACTGATGTTTTATTGAATGAATTTGTATTGTAGTACAAATAATCCGCAACTGTCGTTGGTGCAATTACTGTTCCCAAAATATCTGTAAAAGTCATGGCAAGTGATGTTGGAACACAACCTGACTGGTCCATATTGCTGACACCATACCACTTAGAAGCCCAACGAGGATCACGTTGAGAATAATAAGTCGTCTGAGGCTCAACACGACGATTACGTGGAGCAAGAGCTGTCTCACCAAGGTTGAATCCGTCTACAGTATTGTCTACATAGTCTACATAAACATGAGTCGTATAGTTACCAATGAGATTCTTATGATTAACAGTCGATACATTGATTTCAGTATGTGTTCCAGTAGGTGCCGTATTGTACCAAGAAAGGTTTCCTTGGTTGCTTTCTGACCATACAGCTACACGGATATTCTTAATTTGACGTCCTTGTGGTGCCTGATCAACCACTACTGTGTAACTACCAGCTTCTGAATTAACATTAGTGATATAGGTTTGCGTTTTAGTCTTAGCATTACGGAATTCAACTGTCGTTGTTGTGCCACCGACACCAACTTGTGAACCATCATTTAAAATGTAGTACAAATGAATATTGTACAAGCCTGTTGAGTTTTTATGGTTAGTAGCTTGAACATTTACCGTATAAGTGCCATTTGCTTGGCGTGTCGCTTCATACCAACGAATGTCATCTTGTCCATCTTTTTCAGACCAAATAGGCACTTGAACAGTACGAACACCTTTAGGACTATAAACATCACTGATAATGACATCAAAAGTACCAGTATCTTTATTGTTATTAACTACTGAAATAGTACCGACTGGTTTATTATGTTTCACATCCACAATTGTTTCAGTGACATAATGACGTTGGTTGGCATTATCTACGATATAAAGGTCAGCACGGTAATTTCCTAGAGAATTCTTATGCTCACTAGCCTTAATAGTAACACGGTAGCTACCATCAGATTGACGACTAGCCTTATGCCAAACCAGATCATCTTGTCCGTTAACTAGACTCCATGAAGGAACTAAGACTTCCTTAACCCCATTTGGTGCTACGATATTGCGAATAACAGCATCAAAAGTACCTAAATCAGCATTATTATTTTCAATAACGAGACTTGCGCTAGGGCGAGTTTGAGTAACTTCTACCACTTTTTCAGTGAGATAGAAACGTTTGTTAGAGTCATCTACAATGTAGGCATCAGCACGGTATTTACCTGTTGAATTCTTATGATCCGTTGCTTTGATAGTCACTCGGTAAGAACCGTCGGCTTGACGAGTTGCCTTATGCCAGATAAGGTCATCCTGACCACCAGCCAAACTCCATGATGGAACAAGAACCTCTTTTAAACCTGTAGGTGCAACAATATTACGAACAACGGCATCAAAAGTACCTGCTGCAGTATTGTTGTTTTCAATCGTAAGAACACCGCTTGGTCGAGCATAATCAACAGACACTACTTTTTCGGCAATATAATGACGATTGTTAGCGTTGTCCACGATGTAGGCATCAGCACGGTAATTCCCTTTATTGCCCTTATGCTCACTTGCCTTAATGGTGACACGATAGCTACCATCATTTTGCTTGGTTGCCTTATGCCAAATAAGGTCGTCTTGACCATTTTCAAGACTCCATGATGGGACTAAAACCTCTTTAACACCTAGTGGTGCTGAGATATTAGTGATAACGGCATCAAAAGTTCCTGCCTTAGCATTATTGTTTTCAATAGCAAAACTTGCTTTAGGTTTCAACTGCTCCGGTGTCTTACCAATGAAGACTTGCGTAGTTGTTCCACCAACACCCGTCATTTGACCATCTTTTTGAATATAGTAAAGATGGATGTTATAAAGGCCTGTTGAGTTTTTATGAGCTGAAGCCTTAACGTTTACTGTATAAGTTCCATTATTTTGACGGTTAGCCGTATACCAGATAATGTCATCTTGGCCATTAATTTCTGACCAAATTGGAACAGAGACAGTTTCAACACCATTTGGTGCCTTAACATTAGAGATGACAACATCAAAGCTACCAAGAGTTGGATTATTATTGACAATAGAAATGGTTCCACTCAAATCGCCTTGAGTGTTATCAACCTCAGCACTGGCATTTGCTGTGAAACGTCCTGTATAGTCCACGCTGTGGTCAAAGACATGTTTACCTGGCAAGAGATTATCCGTAGCTGAAAACTGCCATGCACCAGTTTTGGCATTATAGCGCATGTTCTTAGCACTTGTTGCTGTAAGAGTTGTTGATGGGTACTGGGCAACCCAGAAATTCTCAATCCCAAATTGAGAGGTTGAGACAGGTCCACGGTAGCCTAGATTGTTCTCATCCAACCAGCTAGCACTTGTGTAGAACATCAAGTTGTTGTATCCATGCTTACGCATTTCGTTAACCCAAGCTTGAGTGTTACGGTTGATATTTGGAAGCATCTTAGAGTCTTCGAAATCATTAACCATAACAGTACTCTTTGGAAGGTTTAGTTTTTGTGCAGCTTGGATGTAGAAACGAGCTTCTGCACGTGCTTCTTCCTCAGTTGTGTATCGAGAAAAATGATAGGTTGATACTTGAAGACCAGCAATTTGAGCATTGCGAACTTGTGAGGGTGCTTTAGGGTTGTTGTACCAAGTGTCCTCAGTCAACTTGACAACGACACCACCCACACCCTGGCGTGCAAGAGCACGATAGTCATCTACACTGATATCACCATTATGGCTGCTGACATCGATAAAAGTCTTTGGTTGTACCTTAAGCGTTGGCGAAGGAACATCCGTAGAATTCGTCAATTTAGCAGGTGTTGCTACAGCGCTGTTTGACGTTTCCGAACTTGTCGCACTTGTAGAAGCTGTTGCACTTTCTGAACTAACAACTGAAGATGTTACTGAAGTTGACGCTACAGCAACAGTAGAGTTAGCTACTGAAGTTGATGCCGCAGTTGTTACAGCCTCTGAACTTTCTGGTGCAAGTGACGTAGATACCGCAGGAGCACTAGGTTTTGCCACCTCACTCGTAGCTACGGGTGCTGAAACAGTTGAACTAGGAGTTGCAGGCAAGGCTGCTTCTCCACCAAAAATCTCAGCCGCTGTCGCAGGTTGATACTGATTTCCTTCAGTAACAGAAGGTGTTTGTGTCGCCACTTCATCTGCCTGAGCAACCTGAGTTGTCACAGCCAAGAGAACAGCCGCACTAGCATAGTAGATAAAATCTTTCGTTCGCATTTAACTTTCCTTTTGCATTTTTAATACGTCAACCATTTTACCATAGAAAAACTCTAATGGAAAGGTCATTATTAAAAGTTTTCTAAATAAGGCAGAAATATTATAAAATTCTAAACGCTACAAAATTGCGATTTATCTTATTTGAAAACCCTTTAACTACCTATTCGTATTTAACACTAAAAATCCAAAGAAATTTGCAAGATATAGCTAAAGATGAAAATGTGTGACAAAAGAAAAATCCCCGAACATCTGTCCGAGAATTTTATCAACTTTATTTACGTTTTGGTGGGTTATGGATAGCTTCTCCAAGTACGTCAGCAAAGGCTTCATACATGTTTTCAGAGAAGGTTGGGTGACCGTGGATAGATTGCAAGAGTTCATCTACAGTCAATTCATTTTCCATAATTGTTGATGCTTCGTTAATCAATTCAGCTGCGGCTGGACCGATAATGTGAACACCAAGGATTTCATGGTACTTCGCATCCGCAACAACTTTAACAAAACCGTGAGCTTCGTTTGAAGCGATGGCACGTCCGTTACCAGCGAAGCTTGATTTACCAACGAGGACATCACCGTATTTAGCGCGTGCATCCTCTTCAGTAAGACCACACATAGCGACTTCTGGGTGAGTGTAGACAGCTGCTGGTGTGTAGTCAAGGTGAGCCTTACGGACATTGCCACGCATAGCATTTTCAGCTGCAACTTCACCCATACGGTAAGCCGCGTGAGCAAGCATCTTAGTTCCGTTAACATCACCTGGTGCGTAAATTCCTGGGATTGATGTTTCTTGATAAGGATTAACTTTGATACGACCACGGTCAAGTTCAAGGTTAAGATTTTCAAGACCATCCAATTGTGGGACACGACCGATTGAAAGAAGGGCACGATCCGCTACAATCTCTTCACCATTATTAAGTTTAAGGGTCAATTGGTTGTTAGCTTCTACAATCTCAGAAACCCCAACAGATGTCATGATTTTCATACCCTTCTTAGCAAGGATTTTTTGAAGTTCAAGAGATACTTCCTTATCCATAGCAGGAATAATGCGGTCAGCCATCTCAACAACAGTCACTTCTACACCGTATGAGGCATAAACAAGACCAAGCTCGATACCAACGACACCACCACCCATAACAGCAAGTGATTTAGGCAATTCACGTAAGTCAAGAATATCATCTGATGTCATCACAAGTTGTGACTCAATACCAGGAATATTGATACGAGATACTTTAGATCCAGTCGCAAGGATGATATTGCGTCCCTTGATTGTTTCTGAACCAATAGTAACTGTCTTATCTGGGTTAACTTGACCAAGACCGTTGAAAATAGTGACCTTGTTAGCCTTCAAAAGACCTTGAACACCACCAGTAAGGGTCTTAACGACAGAGTTCTTAAAGTCAACTGTCTTATCCATATCGATAGTGTAGTTTGTTGACGCTAGGTTGATACCACGACCTGCTGCAATCTTAAGTCCATCAAGGATTTCTGCATTTTTAAGGTAGGTCTTAGTTGGGATACATCCTTTATTCAAACATGTTCCACCAAATTCAGATTTTTCAACGATGGCAACCTTACCACCAAGTTGTGCACCACGAATGGCAGAATAGTAACCAGCAGGACCACCACCGACAACGATAATATCGTACTCATTGTCAGCAAGAGGTGCTTTTTCTGCAGCAGCTGTTGGAGCAGCTTGGACAGGAGCTTTAGGAACTTCAAGACCAGCTGATTCCAACTGAGCAGTTGCTTCTGCAACAGGTGCGCTAGCAGCGTTATCAGCCACAACTTCACCTTCTGCTCCAATATAACCAATAACCTCAGTAACTGGTACAGTTTCACCAGCCTGACGC
>NZ_AZYW01000019.1:0-100373 GCF_000517725.1 Streptococcus sp. SR4
ATAATGCCGAAAGTTTGGCGTTATTATTTTTAAAACCGATATAACTATCAGCTATATTTAGATTATATAACTAATAGTTATATTTGTCAAGGGATAATTTGAAAAAAAGAAAAATATTTTTTAGAGGTTTAAAATGGAATTTTCGGAACGCTTAAAAGAACTTAGAAAACAAGTAGGACTAACGCAAGTCGATGTGGCAGAAAAACTAGGAATTTCGCAACCAGCTTATGCTTCATGGGAACGTGGAGTCAAAAAACCAACCCAAGAAAATCTAGTAAAGATTGCACAGATTTTGGGTGTATCAGTTGATTACCTAGTTGGTAACTCAGAAGAAAAATCAGATGAGTTGGATAATATTGAACTGCTTTTCCGTATGAATTCAAAGGGATTGACTGATGAAGAGAAGAAAGTTTTTAAAAAAGAATTAATTGAGTTTATGGAAGAACGGAAGAAAGCGTTTGATAAAGGAATGTGATTTCTATGAAAATAAAAGAATTGAGGCTTGAACGTGGTTTAACAAAAGTTCAACTGGCTAAGGAATTAGGTGTAAATAAAAGAACTATTCTTCGATGGGAACAAGATATGATGAGTATGTCTTTGAAAAATGCTGTAAAGGTAGTAGAATTTTTCGGGATTAGTTTGGATGAACTGGTACACCATGTGTGATTAAATGTATGGAGGAAATGAATTGAAAAAATATGACAAAGAAACCATTGCAAAAGTTTCTCGCGTATTTTTGGCAGATGATTTAAAGAAACGAAGCGAAAATTTAAAGTGTTATTATAATGCGTGCCAATATAAACCAATTGATTCTCACAGTATTCAAGAAGCTTTACTAAAAGAGACCATAGGTAAGAGTGGTCATGTTTATATGCAAACAGTACAGTCAACTGTGAAAAATTTAGGGCAAAATAGAGAAGAAATGTTTTCCAAAGTGCCAATTACACAATCTGGTGTTTTTCCAGGATTTTGTGGAGAGAAAAATGGCAAGTCTCACGATTCTAAATTGTTTAAATCAATCGAAATTGATAACGAGGTCAAGAAAACAACTATAGAACATTATGCCTTTATATATGCATATCGTGCGCTAATTTATCAAATGTGGTTAGAGAATACCTTAGCTTCAAAAATGACGGACGATATCTTAACTAAGGCGAAAAGTAATCAAGTTGTAGATGAAAATGTTCTAAAACATACAGTGGATATTGCTAGTCTAAGTATGGAATCTACTGATTCCTTGGAACAGTTTAATAGAATGAAAATCAAATTTGAAGGCTATATTAAAGAAGATGGTGAATTATCTGGTAACATATCAGATTCATTTAATATAGACGTTATTGAATTAAATGATTGGAAATTGGAATTTGCTGGGATTGGAGCTAGGTTCTTCAGCTGTTGTAAGTTTCCTATTTGTTATGGTTTAATCCCATCGCAATATAATAAGCCTAACTTGTTCTTTAGGGTATCAGCTAAGGATGATAGTTTTGCTCATAGTTTTTTAGGGGCAATATTATCTCAGAATCCAACAGGTTCTATTGAAAATCTAGTAGCATTATCAGGTAATATAATGTTATCAGAGGAGTTGTTTCAAAATCTTAGATCAAGTAAGGAGGGAGAATTACATAGATTGATAGATTTTATTGACCCTGATCAGAAGGAGAAACATTATAATCAATACGACCTAATAAGAAACCACGGTTTTCGTCTTTTTAGAGAATTCATTAATTAATCCAGTAGACAAAAGTCTACTTTTTTCATATAATAAAACTAAACCAAAATGGTTTAGTTTTGTCGTTTTCATACTTAAAGGAGGTATCTGTCTTTGAGTGAATTGTATACAAGAATAAGTAAGTCTACAAAACATGTGTTATACCAGTATATGAAAGATTATGACATTTCATTACTAAATTATAATTTCAACTACTTCTTTCAACACTGTATTCAAGAATATCAGATTCAAGTGGTTAGTCACCACTTCTCTAATCGTAAGATTGAAGGATTGACAGTAGCTGATGAATTGGGTATTAGTTTCTCTTATGAAAGAGATAACCCCAAAGTGAAACAAAACTTTACCTTATGCCACGAGTTAGGACATTTTATTCTAAAACATAACGGTTCTTATTTTGCGGAGTCTGTAGATAACCAAGAAGATATACTGGAACGAGAGGCTAATATCTTTTCGGCTGTGGTATTGATGCCAGATATTGTCCTTTTATCAAAAATCTACTATAATTGTGAGATTTTTCAACGAGTACAAAATAGTCTAGAAGTTTCTAAACAAGCTTTATTTTTTCGTCTTCTGGACTTTCTACGGGAATATTATCCTGGTAAAAATAATGAGATTAAACAAGCGGTTGAGACCTACATTGAAGGGAATAATGTCTTTATTTTTAGCTTGTTTCATAAGATTAGAGAACAAATTATAGAGGAATTCAATCAGTTTCAACCTTCCCTTATTAATCAGGTTAAGCAGAAAGTTAGAAAGGTAGGTTTTGTAACAAGCCAAGAATACCCAGGTTTATTAAATCAAGATAACCGGAAAGCAATTAAAGATAATAATGGCGATTTAAAAACATGGCTTGTTTATAACAAAGGAAAGTCGATTGCATATGTTTGGGATAAAGAAAAATTCTCAGATGAAGAAGCCAAGAAAAAAGCAGAATTACAGTTACTATTGATGCGAGGTAAATGATGTACCAATCAGAAAAACTAAAAGCTCGTAGAAAAGAGCTAAAAATGACTCAAAAAGATATTGCAGATCAGTTAGGAATTAGTTATCAAGCCTATTCAGCATGGGAACGTGGAGTAAAAGCACCATCTAAAGATAAAGTAAAACAGTTGGAAAAAATACTTAAAGTACCAAAGGGATATTTTACAGAAATTGAAATTGTTCGTCTGTATAATACATTGTCGAATAAAGGTAAAAATCAAGTAGTAGAATATGCTCGTGACTTGATGCAAAAAGAGAAAACTCAACAAGTAATATCTATTTCAGAAAATCTCTATGAATATCATGTTTACGAAAAGATGTCTGCCGGTATTGGAGCATCAGTTTATGATGATCGAAACTATGACACTGTTTATTTCAATGAAGAACTAGCTCATGATTTTGCCTCATGGGTTTCAGGAGATTCAATGGAACCCAAATATCATAACGGTTCAGTAGCTCTTATCCGTGAGACAGGTTTTGATTATGATGGTGCAGTTTACGCTGTAATATGTAATAACCAAACATATATTAAACGAGTTTACCGTGAAGAAAATGGTTTGCGATTAGTTTCTATTAATCCAAAGTACAGGGATATCTTTATCTCCTATGATGAAGATCCACGAGTAGTAGGAATTATTGTTGGGAATTTTATGCCGTTGAAAGAAGGAAGAAGAGATGGATAGAAGGAAACTATACGCAGGTGATTTACAAATAGATTACTTTTCTGAAAGCTACTCACATTTTGAGGAGGATTTTCAAAGGTATTCTAATATGAGCGTTCCACTAACATTTTTGACTGATGATATTCTTCGCACAATGGCACTATGTCACACTAACTATTTCAGATTAAATCAAGAAAATGCTAAAGATGGAAGAAATCATTATTTTGTTTTTAAAGTAAAGCAAAGAAAAGAGATGAAAAATGTAAGGGTATTTGAATATAGTCATCATTCTTTGAACATAGAACGAAATTAAAATTACGGAATGATGGCTCTACAATTTCTGTATTAGATAAAATTGTCGTAGAAATTATAGAGAACTTTAAGTGTGTACAATAAGTTTCATAAGAACTAAAATGAGAAGCAACCAAACCATCTTTATGAGGGTTTTATGAGATCTATTAAGAATGCCTCAGAATAATCGAAATTAAAGAACCTATTATCATTATTTTTTTAATTTTTGAAACTGATACTCAATATCGAAATTCAAGCAAAAATCGACTATCCTGCCCCCCTGCCTTCGTTATCAGGAAAAGATGATTAGACTTTCAAATACCTTCTGTTAAACTTTGATACCGCATGAAACCGTTGAGAAAACACTAGATTTGTCAGAAGAGCTCGCTAATTATTATGATTTCTATCAGCTTTTGCTTTTTCGCTTCCAAGAGAATGGAGTACATGAGTTCTTTGAACTCAGAGAGGAAAATAGGATTAAGGTTAATTATTACTTTCAAACTGTCTTTAGGACTTTCCTTAGACACAAACAACAAATCATAAACACACTAGAAACAGAGAATTAAAACGCGAAATTAGAAGCGACTAATAAGTTAATCAAAGACATCAAACGGATGGACTTTGGTTTTAGAAACTTCATCACTTTGAACAGACATAAAAAGAAGACCGATTAGGTCTTCTCTAGATGTTAGCTTTTCGTCACCCACTATACTTGAAAAATAGCTTTAGTTTTTTCTAACTGTTAAGATATAGTTTAATTTAAGTCTATTTCATCTTTTAAATGATAACTATCAGATGCGATATATAGTAGACAAGCACAGTAAACACATTCAATAAAATACTCAAGTTAGTAGATTGATATTACTCATCTATACTGTCTGTTAATATTTTTGAAATAATAGTATGACCAGCTCCGGAAGAGTAATTTGAATATTTACCATTTGGTAACCAATTTTCATAACTATCACTTGTTTTTTTAATTGCATTATGAATAATGTCAAGTAAATTATTTTGGTTGACATCAGATAACTTCAAATAATTGATTATAAACTTGGTAATTGCACTGGAACCTATGGTTCCCTGAATAATAGTATTTTTGTCCTCTTTAAATAGTTTTGGCCATTTATATTCGAATGATTTCCAAATATGATTTATTATTTGAGTACAATAGGTTATGTATTCATCTATTTTGGAAGAGTTGTCTAAATCAATAATGTTCTCACTGATTAAATAATTGACAATTGGCATATAAGCTCTGACAAATGTGTTAAGTGATATTAATTTTCCAGTAGATTTAGGAGTTCCCTCCCATGCGATGTTATTGAAATAGTATGAATCATCTGAAGAATTCATTTTACGAGCAGTTCCTACTAAAATATATTGTTTTTTTGCATTTTTACTATCATCCGAAGTACCAGAATACAATGTTTTTGCTATAAGTGCTAATGATGTATCAACTTTTTTTGATGTTTTGTTAATTGTTATAAATGTATCGACTTCTAATTTCATTGTTGGATTTATTAAAGTTATAACATTCATCTCGTAATCTTTAATGTTATTGAATAGAGTTGGATTATCTGTTCTTATTTGTTTAAACGCATTTACCCGATGTTGGCCGTCGACAATATATAACTTATCATCATCTCTTCGATTAGAACAAATAATGGGACTTGGAAAAATAAAGTTATGTTTTGTGAATTCGTCAGTAATATATTTTACAATTTTCGAAACATGTCTAGTGTTAATTTCACGTTGATAACCAGTAAAATCAGTAGGATTGAAAACATCAACTGCTGTCTTGTCTATTAATTCTGATATAGTAATACTCTCTGAGATTATTTCTTCTAACTCTGAATGCACTTGTTTAATTTTACTCTTTGTCATTATTTATACCTTCCTGTTTTAAAACCGAATTGTTCTAAACTTGTCAACAGTTCAGACTTATCTTCTGTAATTAGACTGTCTTTATTGTCGTCATCATCCTCATCATAATCATATAATAAGGAATCTTCAGTAATACTTTCATCTAGCCCCATATTTTTGATAATAGAAGATATTAGGATATTTTTAAAAGAAGTTTCTTCAGTTTTGTTAAAGCATTGCTGAAAAATTTTTTCAATAAATTCACTTTCGTTTGTATATAAAATTTTAGCTAATATAGTTTCTAATGTATCATAAGCAAAATTGTTCTCAAGATTTTCGATATTATAGTCTAATTTTGATTCAATATTTTTTTCAATTATCAGCTGTGCTAATAATTTTTCTAGAGACTCAATATCATTTAATAAGAAAGTATTGAAAAATATTGAATAGTAGTAATGAGAATTAAGAGTTGGTATCAGTTTCATTTCGTCCAGATAAATTGTAAATAGTTGTTTTAATAAGTCATCTTTTCTATAAATTTCCTTATTAATATTAAATAATTGTTGATCAACACTAGTGAGTATTTGCCATATATTCTCGACGCTTTTTTTGTTTTCATCTATTCTAAAATCAAAACTATTAGGCTTATAAATTGAACGATGTTCAACTTCTCCCCATAAATTATGAACCATAGATTTAATTTGGATTTCAAACCCAAACTTTATAGTGGGTTCTTTTTCTAAATTTATATGTCCTTGGAATTTTATTATTGCGTGACCATTTGATTGTAAATTTTTAGGATTTTGTTCAGCTTCTGGTATTACTATATTAGTTTGATTGTTTAAGAACTCTATTAGTGAGTTAGCAAGTGACTCTTCCTCATTACCAAACAATGGATTAATGCGAAAACCGATAAAATCAGGGAGGTTTTTGCAAAGAGTTTCCTTATTAGCTTGATGGTTACTATCATCGTAAGTCCATGAGCTTACATAGTTATTTCTAATTAGTTTATCTTTAAAACTAACATTAGTTTTAATTCTATTTTGTTTAGCAACCCTGATATCGGGGTTTTCTTTTAAAAATTTTTCAATGTATTCATTTAAAAAATCGTTTGCCTCGACAACTAAACCAGAGCTTACAACATCGTTAAATACACTTAACCAATTTTCAAGATGTTTACTTTCTTGTTTTTTCATTATTACATAATCTCCACTTTTTTTATATAATCACCAATTTTTCTAACAATCTCGGTGACCAATGCATTTCCCATAAAAAACATTCTCATTTTATCTGAAACTTCAACAACAGCTCCATCTTCTAGTTTTTTATACGCTGTCCAATCATCTGGGAAATCCTGAAGACGCTCAGCTTCTATAGGAGTTAGAAGGCGGTACTTATTATTTACAAATAGAAAATGTGTAGAGCGATTGACAGTTCCTTCAGATGTCAACATAGTCCGTCCTGGAAGGTTCAAATCATCATATGGTGACATTCCCCCCTCCGAGTAAATATATGTATGTCCATCAGCTGAGGTTCTTTCTAGTTTCTTCGGCCCTCTAAGATACTGAAATTTTTCTAGCTTAGCCTTATCCGTTAAAAAGTATTTATCAGGTACCTCAGTTTCATCTTGGAGAATTTCTCCTAGAGTAATAGGGTTACCATCGAAGTTGGCTGCTGTTTCAATAGAGTAATATTTCCCATGACGCATAACTCCAGTATTCCAAACCGTTCCTGTAAAGTTATCGGAAACAGCAACAATATCATCCTCAAGTTCATAGAAAACTTGGCGATTTTTAACAGGTGCTTGTTTTATTGGAAATTGAGTTGCAAATAATCCAGTTTGAAAAAGATAGTCATCATACTTATGTTCTTCAAAAACTATGTCCTCATTTTCATATTTGCTATCTAATGATTTCGCATATTTTGTGTCGTTTCTAAAGACGAAAAAGAAAACTCGCCGTCTTCTTTGACTTCTTCCATAGTCAGCTGCATTAATAACACGCCATTCAACTGAATAACCTAAATTATTGAACGCAGTAAGCATAATTGCAAAATCTCTACCTCGCTGTTTAGAAGGGGCTTTTAGTAATCGGTCAACATTTTCTAGAATTAAATATTTAGGTTTAATGATACGAGTTGCTCGTATAATTTCCCAGAAGAGTACCCCTTTCTTACCTTCAATACCTTGTTCATTTTTTTTACTACGTGCTACGGAATAGTCTTGACAAGGAAAACCGCCGACAATTATGTCAGCATCCATTGAGGCAAATTTTTCATCCGGAATATCTGAGATACTATATCCAATATTTTCACTATCAGGGAAGTGGTAATTGTAAACTTCAAAAGCATCTTGAGACTTACGAGAAGGTTCCCACTGATTACTCCATATTGTTTTGAAAAAATTTTTATCCGAGTTCTCTAGTCCAATTCGGAAACCACCGACACCAGCGAATAATTCTAAAACATTCATGTGTTTCTCCTGTGTATTCATTTTTTAATTATACAATAACTTTTCGTATTGATCAAGGGTTAAACATTGCTTTTGGTATAATGGTGATAGTACAAAAAGTATGAGAGGTTATCATATGGCAGATCACATATTTACAGAGGAAGAAGTAGTTCGTATTTTAGATAAGGTAGTTGGTAAAACTTTAGGTCAGATAGACAAAAACAACGTGTTCGATAAGACTAAAGAAAAGCCCAAAATTACAGGAATTGCAGGGGATGTTATTGAACAATCTGTCTTTGGCTATCAAGCGGATACCAAGCAAGAAGCAGACTTATTAATTGATGGGAGACCTGTAGAGCTTAAAACAACAGGGTTAAAAAAATCTTCTCCTAAAAGTAAAAGCAAATATGCTTTAGAGGCGAAAGAGCCAATGAGTATAACCGCAGTTTCTGTTGATAAAATTGGAAGTCAAGATAATTTTTATGAATCAACTTTATGGCATAAATTAGAGGAACTTCTACTTGTTTATTATCTTTATGATTCTGATAAAACAGTGAAAGCCTCTGAATATAGTAATTTTCCAATTCAAGGCTATCAATTCCTGATTTTTAGCGAAGAAGATAAAAAGGTTTTGGAAAACGATTGGAAAATAGTAAGAGACTTTGTTCGTAATGTTGAAAAAAATGCACTTGATAAAAGTATTGAATTCCCTAAAATTTCTAAACTGAGAACAGAAATGTCATATATGGATACAGCACCTAAGTATCCTCATCCACCAAGATTTAGACTAACTAGGAGTTATGTCTCTACAATTGTCCAACAACATTTGGGGAAAGATTTTAAACCACTTTACCCAGATAAAGAATTTACTAGTATAGAGGGGCTAAAAGATATTCTAGAGAAGTTAGGTAAACAATTTATAGGTAAAAGTATAAAAGAAATTGCTAACGAATTGAATGTGCCAATGAAACTCGCAAAAAATGGTAAAGTTTCAAAGAGCATATCATCAATTGTTGTAGCCAAGATGTTTAGTAAGAAAGCCCGAAAAATTGAGAAGATTGCATTATTCAACAAGTTTGGGATTAAGTCCAAGACGATTGTTCAAACTAGGAAGGGTGGTAGAACAGAAGATACAAAATTGTTGATGGTTGATTTCTCGGAGATAACTGATACTACTGTTCAATTTGAAGACAGCACATTGTATAGCTTTTTTTCAGAACAAAAAATTTTGTTTAGTGTATTTGAGGAAGTAAATCCAGATGAGTATGAAAGCAATGTTTTTAAAGGTTTTAAGTTGATTAGCTTTGAGGATAAATTTATTGAAGATACTGTTCGATTAGTTTGGGATAGAACACGTTCATTAATCTTAGATAATAAGCTAAAATTGGTTATCACAGAAGATAAAAATGGACAGCCTATACTTAATAAAAAAGGACTTATAGAGGAGGCACCTAATTTTCCCAAAGCAAGGGAATGTGACGTTTTCTTAAGAGGATCAGGGAAAGATTCAACTGAAAAAACTTTTGAGATTAACGGTTTAAGAATGTATCCTCAGTTTTACTGGATTAAGGGAAGTTATTTAGTTAAAATGTTGAATCAAACAGATTTTTTAGGCAAATAATATAGATAGTCTCCTATCACTTTAAAACAATAGGACGGATTCTAAGTGATTTTTCAATCATCTAATTGTGATAATATTCATCCTTTGTCGGTTCGATAACTTCTGTATAGAAATTTTCTACTTGAGATACAAGGTATCCTTTTGATGAAACATTTGTTTTCGTAAACAGTTCATTGAAAGAGTCTAATGATAATAAATCATTTGATGTGATATTGAATCGTTTTGATTTGCAGAGTGAAATAATATCATTTCCAAAATTACGAAGCTCGTCATTATATTGATTGTTAAAAAGGTTTTTTTGAATTAATATTTCAAAGTTTTTGACAAATTCATTTAAGTTTTCGAATAGTTCGTCTAAGTTTTGCATAGTATTTCCTTTCTATATATGTTCAGGTTTAATGCTAATTATAGAAATATTGTTTATGTTTATTGACTATATTAAAGGCAGAAAACGTAATAATTTGATTGTATTCACTTATCTAAAAGTAATTGGCTTAATTTTTAACAGTCTCTATATCCTCTCTAAAAGATAAGGAAAACATAATTCGCTTACTTAAAACTCAATAATAATTACCATCCTTGAAGTTAGTCTATTAGTCGAGCATATAACTATTTAAGCAATAGTTAAAGTAAAAACAGTAAGCCAAGTATTTTTTATAGAAAATCCCTTCCGTAGTTAACTTTATTTTATCAAATTATTGTTTCAGATTTGATGAGGACTTTGATAAAAAAGAAATAAATATAGATAAGTGTCATGTAATTAATGAACTTCTAAGCTTGCACTGAGTACAATATGCTATAATTTTGAAATATCAATTAATTTATTTGGTTAATGTACCGTTTGAACTTATTATAATAATTATTCAGAAGGAGGGGTAATGAATCACCTTAAATCGTTAAAACTCAAAAATTATAAGCACATAGGAGATTCTTATGTTGGCTTTGAAAAAATTGATAACTTTAATATATTGGTTGGACAAAATAACATAGGAAAGTCAACACTATTGCAGTCAATAGAAATATTGATTTCTGGGAATGATAGTAATCGATATATAACTGAGAATACGAAAGTGAGATTTAGTTTTTGTCCAGAAGAAGATGATATACAACTTGTGTTTAGAGACAATATGTATGGGGGTCATATTAGAGGTAATCATTGGGATTTTGGGAAAAAATATGTCGATAAGTGTCTGTCTTATGACTTTCAGCCCTGGAAAACTATAGGTGAACCTCAGATGGTGTTATCAGATATATCAAGTATCACTTTAGAGGAACTAAATAGGAACAAAACAATAGAAGAATTTACAGATTTGGCAAATAGATTCAGATCAAATAAGTTGAAAAGGCTAAAAATAATCAAATTATCTGCAGATAGAAATCTAATACCCGAGGTACAAAATGGTAAAAAAACTGTATCTGAGGACGGAGCCGGTGCAACCAATTTATTGAGGCAATACCTAAATGTAGCTAGTCTTCCAAATGAGATTGTCGAGGGTGATATTTTAGAGGCGTTAAACGAAATTATGAAACCGGAAAATAATTTCACTAGGATAATGTGCCAAGAAATTGAAACAACGGATACTTCTAATCCTATGTGGGAAATTTTATTAGTGAATGAAAATGGGAAAATTCCTATTTCAAGTTCTGGTAGTGGTTTAAAAACGGTCTTGTTGGTTTTGATAAAACTATTTTTAGAAACAAGGGAATATACAAGTAATAATTTTGAATTATCAATATGTAATTCTATATTTATTTTTGAAGAATTAGAGAACAATTTACATCCAACTATACAGAGAAATTTGTTTGAGTTTTTGTATCAATGGGCAATCAAATATAATACTCAAATGTTTTTAACAACTCACTCTACTATCCCAATAAATATATTCAGTGGAAAAGAGAATGTAACACTTACTCATATAAAAAAAGAAAATGGCATTATTGTGACTAATTCTGCACTTTCATTTATTGAAAATGAAGGTATATTAATGAATTTAGGTGTTCGAGCGAGTGACATATTACAATCTAACGCAGTAATTTGGGTTGAAGGCCCCTCTGATAGGATTTATATAAATAGATGGATTGAGCTATATTCAAATGGTTCTTTAAAGGAAAATGTTCATTATCAGATTTTGTTTTATGGGGGAAGATTACTTTCTCATTTAACTGGGGAAGTTAATGAATTTAATGAATTAATACAGCTATTTAGGGCTAATATTCATTCTATCATAGTGATAGATAGCGATAAAACTGGTCCTGGCAAACGAATAAATAAAACTAAGCAAAGAATTAAGGGTGAATTTAATAAAAATAATGCAATAGTATGGATTACAGAAGGTAAAGAAATAGAAAACTATTTATCAAAAAACATCTTCAAAAAAGTTTATAAGGTTGATAAACAAATAGGTAAGTTTGAAAAGATTGATGATTTTTTGAATGAAAATAGCAGAAGTAAGAATAAGGGAAGTCATTATGTTCAGAATAAAGTCTCAGAATCAATTGTAATTGCAAAGGAAATGGATAAGGAGGATATAGAAATTCTAGATTTAGAAAAACAAATCAGTAATATAGTAAGTAAGATAAAGTTATGGAATGGTTTATAGAAGGTTATAAAAAATATATCTGTAATATAGTTTCTTGTCACAAATGTAGAGGTTGAATTGAAACACGTAACAGTATATGGTGTTAAAAAAATGCTAGTTTCAAGCATCTTTCTTTTGTATTGATTTATATTGAAAACTTATTTCACCTCAGTAACTCTAAATTGAATAAGAGTTTATTGTATATAGGGAGATGGTTTTGTTTCCTTGGAAAAATAGAGTGGGTGATGTGGTGTACCATTTTTGTTTTAAACAATATAAGTTTGAGATTAAGGAAATAACTTCTTTGTCACGATTAAATTGTCTACTCGGATTTCCCCAACATGCAATAACTAAATCGGCTTCTGATGCAGATTTTTGAAGATAAAAATCACTATCTGACCCAATAGGATTACTTACATGATTAAGGATACTAGGATCAGTACTTCTAAAAGCAAAAAGGTTTGCCATCATTATTTTCCATATCCCCAACTTTTAGTGTAACTGACACATTTATTAATTGTAGGGTCGTCCTCTTTTTTATCAGCTGTAGAAGGATTCAGACCAATAAACAAAACTGTAGGTTTAGTATCATACCAATTACGAGAAAGTAAATAACGATATTTTCTATCTTCAAATAATACAGCCTCTTTTTTTATAATTAATCTCCTTTTTTCTTCTATTATAATACAAATGATAATTAGTTATTTAAAATTACCATATTAATATTTGAGGTAGTTTCCCTTATTCAATAGAACTTATACAAATTTTTTGAAATAAACAATTAGCATGAAACTTCTGGGTGTTGATATAAAGCTATTCTAAGATTAATTGAAACAAAACCTTGTTAAACCAGGTCTTACGATTTGTGGCAAATTTAGTTTAATATTTTGCCTCAAATTAGCCACACTTTTTATAGAACTAAGAGGAAAAATGAAGTTTTCATCCTATTAATATAGTTGTTTGAAATCTTAAATATAGCGTTTTACGATGTAATAGGAAGTATGGCGAATAAATCAACTATGTTCAGCAAACAAAGCTTAATTAGAGTATATAAGCTTGAAATGAAAGGGTTTGTCCAATATGGACAAGCCTTTTTCTTATGTTTTGCCACAGATTTGCCCTCGATTTCTAAATTTCAGTTCGTTTTGATTATAGATGTGGCGCAAACAAAGCTTAATTAGCTCAAAAAAATAGTTAGTATCTGCCAATTAATCTGTGATTGAGAGTAAACAAATTTTAAAGAGTGGATATGGCTTTGGTTGATAGATTCTATTTCCTAACTTTTTAAGATATGCTATAATATGAATATGTTTGATAATTATATTGTACCTGTATTTTTTGGTGGTGGAGCTCTTGCTCTACTAGGTTTAGTGTTATTTGGTTGGGCCTTGCCTTCATTTTTGAAGGGTAAGTGGTCTTATTTGATTTCTTTGCTAGGTTTAGGTTTGGTTGCTTTTGCCTATTTTGATTCGGCGATTGTTATCACTTATAAAATCTGGCTTGGATTGCTAGGTGTTATCATGGTTGGTTGGGGACTTCCTTTCAACAATCGTAAGGGACGCCGTGCGATGACTATTTTTTGGGCTATCATGGCAATCGTTGTAGGTATTGCTGCTATTGCATTCACTATTGCTTATGGTGTTATTAACCGCCACTAACATGAAACTGTAAAACATGCTATAATAATGGCATGTTTTATTTTATGACCCTATCATTTATTATCATGCCTGCCTTGGGCTGCTTCTTAATAGGCTTAGCTTTTGCTAAACCAGATCGTTGGGACTTTTCTTGGATTTTATCCTTAATAGGTTTGGCGGCCTTTATTTCTTCTTTTTGGCATATAGCACGTGTAGATTTATGGTTTATGCTAAGTTATAGTGTTGGTCCTTTTTTGATGGGATTTGGTTTCTCCTGGGACCTAAGTAAGAAACGCCGTAGGCAGTTATTATTATTAGGGGCATTTTTCCTTGTCTTTTTTGTGATTCTGTACTATCTTATTGTGCGAATCCTGAATACAGCTGTTGTCTAAAGGAGGGCTGTTGTGATGTTGCTAGATTTAGAAGAGAAGACACGTGTGCTTGTAGAAGATATTGTTGAACGTTCAGCTATTGGGAGAGGAGCTATCTTTGTCTTGGGATTGTCTTCCAGTGAGGTTGCTGGTGGGACTATTGGCAAAGCCTCTAGCCGTGAAATTGGCCAACGAATTGTGAAAACTATTCTTGAGGTTTTGGAACCTAAAGGAATTTACTTGGCTGTTCAAGGCTGCGAACATCTGAATCGTGCTTTGGTTGTTGAGCGTGATCTCGCCATGGCTAAAGATTTGGAAATTGTTAATGTTCTTCCAACCTTGCACGCTGGGGGAAGTGGTCAGCTGGCTGCTTTCGACTATATGAAGGATCCTGTTGAGGTGGAGGAAATTGTCGCTCAGGCTGGTATTGATATTGGGGATACCTCTATTGGTATGCATGTGAAGAGGGTCCAAGTTCCTCTTCGCCCTATTATTCCAGAATTAGGTGGTGCCCATGTGACTGCTTTGGCGAGTCGTCCTAAGTTAATTGGTGGCGCTCGTGCAGAGTATTTAGCAGATCCTATCCGTAAAAACTAAAAAGTATCGGACATTCTTGTCCGATACTTTTTCTGTTAGCAGAGCCCTTTCTTTCAATGGTGGCGCTTGGCATAATCAACGAATTTGAATTTTTCAAGTTTGTGGCGACTTTCCGTAAATTGGAACTGTTTTCCATTGTTTAAATAAACTTTTGAACGGACACAGACAACGTGCTGGTCCTTACCTAGGTCGATAAGAATCTTATCCTGATCGGTAGCATTATCGATAGTGATTTCTTTAAAGGCGTGGGAAATGCTAAGGTTGAGCTGATTCTCAATGTAGTCGTAAATAGAGTATTCAGCAATGCTACGGTTTAGTTGCGGAACAAGGCTGGCATCTAGGTAATCAATATCTATAACAGAGGCGCAGCTATCAACGACTCTTTGACGAACAACACGCCAGACCTGTCGGCTATTAGAAAGACCAGTTCTTTCTGAGAGTTTTGAATCAACAATGATTTTATCCAGAGAAATAACATTGGTTTGCGAATTAAGGCTTTGTTGTTCTATTAGTTCTTGGTAACTAGTAAGGTCAGACACAGGAAAGTTGATTTGTTCCTGGTTAATAACCTGAGAGCCAGAGCCATGAATCTTTTTGACCAAGCCTTCTTCAACGAGTAAGGTTAACGCCTTTCGTATAGTGTCTCGACTAACCTGGTAAGATTGAACCAATTCTTGCTCGGTGGGGAGAAAGTCTCCCACTTGATACTTTTGCTCATGGATAGCTTTTTCTAAATCCTTATAAATAATCTGATATTTTTTCATTTTTCTCCTCATTTGTAGGTAAAAAAACATACAACCGATGTTTTTTTACAAAAATATGTTAAAAAAATCCCGGAACACTTGCAGACAAATTTGTAATCGCTTACAATCAGTTTATCAAGTCAAATAGATATTGTCAAAAAAGAAAAGGAGATTCAAATGGGTAAATTTGAACAAGAAGCAAAAGATCTGCTTACTGCAATCGGTGGTAAAGAAAATGTGACTGCTGTTACTCACTGTGCGACGCGCATGCGTTTCGTTCTTGGTGATGATAAGAAGGCAGATGTGAAAACAATCGAAGCCATTCCTGCTGTTAAGGGGACTTTCACCAATGCAGGTCAATTCCAAGTTATCATTGGTAATGATGTACCAATCTTTTATAACGATTTCACTGCTGTATCAGGGATTGAAGGTGTTTCTAAAGAAGCTGCTAAATCAGCTGCCAAGAGCAATCAAAACCCAGTTCAGCGTGTTATGACAACCTTAGCGGAGATCTTTACACCTATTATTCCAGCCCTTATCGTTGGGGGATTAATCCTTGGTTTCCGTAATGTTCTTGAGGGTGTGCATTGGTCAATGCTTGACGGTAAGACAATTACCGAGGTTTCTCAGTTCTGGTCAGGAGTGAATCACTTCTTGTGGTTACCTGGTGAAGCTATTTTCCAATTTTTGCCTGTAGGTATTACTTGGTCTGTTTCTCGTAAAATGGGGACTAGCCAAATTCTTGGAATTGTTTTGGGTATCTGTCTGGTATCACCACAATTGCTTAACGCTTATTCAGTAGCATCGACACCAGCGTCTGAAATTGCTAAGAATTGGGTTTGGGATTTTGGATTCTTTACTGTTAATCGTATAGGTTATCAAGCGCAAGTTATTCCTGCCCTTCTTGCTGGTTTGTCACTTTCTTATCTTGAAATTTTCTGGCGTAAACATGTACCAGAAGTAGTATCAATGATTTTTGTACCGTTCTTGTCATTGATTCCAGCCCTTATTTTGGCTCATACTGTTTTAGGTCCTATTGGTTGGACTATTGGCCAAGCTCTTTCAACAGTGGTTCTTGCTGGTTTGACAGGTCCTGTAAAATGGCTTTTCGGTGCTGTTTTTGGTGCCCTTTATGCGCCGTTCGTTATTACTGGTCTTCACCACATGACCAATGCAATTGATACTCAGTTGATTGCGGATGCTGGTGGAACAGCTCTTTGGCCTATGATTGCTCTATCAAACATTGCTCAAGGTTCAGCTGTTTTTGCTTACTATATTATGCATCGTCATGATGAACGTGAGGCTCAAATTTCACTTCCAGCTACTATTTCAGCTTATCTTGGTGTTACAGAACCAGCCCTCTTTGGGGTTAACGTCAAATATATTTACCCATTTGTTGCGGGTATGATTGGTTCATCTATCGCAGGTCTTCTATCAGTAACCTTTAACGTTACAGCGGCCTCCATTGGTATTGGTGGGTTGCCTGGTATTCTATCAATTCAACCTAAGTATATGATTCCATTTGCAGGAATTATGCTTGTTGCTATCATTGTACCTATGGTCTTGACCTTCTTTTTCCGCAAGGCTGGACTCTTCACAAAAACAGAAGATAGCACAGAGCTTCAAGCGGAATTCGCGGCTCAAGAAGAAGCAGAATTTGCAGTTCATGCAGAACCAACAGCCCTTGTTAAAACAGCCCAACTGGTGAGCCCACTTGCTGGACAAGTGAAACCACTTAGCCAAGCTACAGACCCAGTCTTCTCATCAGGTGTCATGGGACAAGGCGTCGTGATTGAACCAAGTCAAGGTGAATTGGTTTCACCAGTCAATGGGACAGTGACAGTACTCTTCCCAACTAAGCACGCAGTCGGTATCGTTTCTGAAGAAGGCGTGGAGCTATTGATGCACATTGGTATGGATACGGTTAGCCTTGACGGAAAAGGATTTGAGGCTCACGTTGCTCAAGGTGATAAAGTTGTTGTTGGTCAACAATTGATTAGTTTTGATATGGATGTTATTAAAAAGGCTGGTTTGGTCACTGAGACTCCAGTTATCATTACAAATCAAGATGATTTCCAAGCAGATGTTGAAGGGGATCTTCCACGTGATATCAAACGTGGTGATGCTCTCATGATTGCTCATCGAACAAAATAAGCTAAGGGGTGGAGACGTTACGGTTCCACCTCTACATATAAAGGACAAAAGAGGAAAAATCACATGGCATTAGATAAAACAAAGGTTGTATACCAAATTTATCCAAAATCATATAAGGACACTACAGGAAATGGAATCGGTGATTTCAGAGGCATCATTGAAAAAATTCCTTATCTATCAGAGTTAGGCGTGGATATGGTTTGGCTCAATCCTTTCTATCCGAGCCCACAACGTGACAATGGTTACGATATTTCAGACTATACAGCCGTTAACCCTGTCTTTGGAGACATGACTGATTTTGAAGAAATGGTCCGTGTTGGAAAAGAGCACAAGATTGATTTCATGCTAGACATGGTGCTCAACCATTGCTCGACGGAGCATGAGTGGTTCCAAAAAGCTTTGGCTGGAGACCAGTATTATCAAGATTTCTTCTTTATTCAGAACCAACCAACCGATTGGTTGTCTAAATTTGGTGGTTCTGCCTGGGCTCCTTTTGGAGATACGGGGAAATATTACCTTCACCTCTTTGACGTGACACAGGCGGACCTCAATTGGCGCAATCCCAATGTCCGCAAGGAATTGTTCAAGGTGGTCAACTTCTGGCGGGACAAGGGAGTCAAAGGTTTCCGTTTCGATGTAATCAATTTGATTGGGAAAGATGAGGTCTTGGTAGATTGCCCTGAAAATGAAGGGAAACCAGCTTATACGGATAAACCAATTGTCCATGACTATCTTCGTATGATGAATGAAGCGACCTTTGGTTCTGATGATAGCTTTATGACAGTTGGAGAGATGTCATCGACAACCATTGACAACTGTGTTTTGTATTCAGCACCGGAGCGCCACGAGTTGTCTATGGCCTTTAACTTCCACCATCTTAAAGTAGACTATGAAGATGGTCAAAAATGGACCATTGCTCCCTTTGATTTTGAAGAGCTCAAACGTCTCTATCATACCTGGGGTAAGGAAATGAGTGAACGAGGTGGTTGGAGTGCCCTTTTCTGGAATAACCATGACCAACCTCGTGCCTTGAATCGCTTTGTGGATATTAAGAACTTTCGTAATGAAGGAGCGACCATGCTAGCAGCTAGCATTCACCTATCACGTGGAACACCTTATATCTACATGGGCGAAGAAATCGGGATGATTGATCCAGATTATGATTCTATGGCAGATTACGTGGATGTGGAATCCATCAATGCTTACCAAATGCTCTTGGACCAAGGCGAGTCTCCTGAGCAGGCCTTCAAGATCATTCAAGCCAAATCACGTGATAATTCTCGTACGCCAATGCAATGGGATGCTTCTGAGAATGCAGGTTTTTCAACAGGCACTCCATGGTTGAAAGTCGGTAAATCTTATAAAGACATCAACGTTGAAAATGAAATCGATGGACCAATCTTTAAATTCTATAAAGAATTGATTCGCTTGCGCAAAGAAATGCCTATCATTTCAGAAGGAAGCTATCAGCCAGCATTTGAGGATAATCAACAAGTCTACGCCTTTGAACGCTACTTAGACGATCAAAAACTCTTGGTACTCAATAATTTCTACGGAAGTGAAGTTGAAGTGGAGATTCCAGCAGAATACCAAGTAGGGCGCGTGCTCTTGTCAAACTATGATGATGCAGAGCTTGCTGAAAAGGTAAGTCTTAAGCCTTATCAAACCCTAGCAATCTTAGTAAAATAAGCCAAACTTTCCTCAGTAAATGCTTTTGCTGGGGAATTTTGTTATAATGAAAGCACTTTTAATGTTGATGGAGGAAGTGTAATGACACGCTTACAAGATGATTTTTACCATGCGATTAATGGTGAGTGGGAAAAAACAGCAGTGATTCCCGATGATAAACCACGCACAGGAGGTTTCTCAGATTTAGCAGATGAAATTGAAGACCTCATGCTTGAAACAACTGATCAATGGTTGGCAGGAGAGAATGTTCCTGACAATGCCATTCTACAAAACTTTATAAAGTTTCACCGTATGGCTACGGACTTTGACAAACGTGAGGCATTGGGTATCGAGCCTGTTAAACCTTGGATTGAAGAATACAAGAAGCTTTCCTCATTCTCAGAATTTGCTTCGAAAATTGCTGACTATGAGATGTCTGGTAAGCCTAATGAGTTCCCATTCGGTGTATCTCCAGACTTTATGAATGCTCAATTAAATGTCCTCTGGGCAGCAGCGCCAAGTATTATTTTACCTGATACAACCTATTACACTGAGGATAATGAGAAGGGCAAGGAGCTTTTAGGAATTTGGCGTGAAATGGAAGAAGAACTCCTTGAGAAATATGGCTTTACAGCTGAAGAAATCAAAGATATCTTGGACAAGGTTATCGCCCTTGATGCTAAGTTGGCCAAGTATGTCCTTTCGAGTGAAGAATCTTCCGAGTATGTGGAACTCTACCACCCATATGATTGGGAAGACTTTACCAAGCTAGCACCGGAACTCCCACTTGATAACATCTTCACAGAAATCTTGGGACAAGTTCCTGATAAAGTTATCGTTCCTGAAGAGCGCTTCTGGACAGAATTTGCGGCGGAATATTATTCAGAAGATAATTGGGAGCTACTTAAGGCGAGCCTACTTATCGATGCTACGACAATTTGGAATGCCTATTTGACAGATGAACTTCGTGTTCTATTTGGAAAATATGGTCGTGCGCTTTCAGGAACACCACAAGCCTGGGACAAGAAAAAAGGAGCCTACTATTTGGCACAAGGCCCTTACAATCAAGCTCTAGGACTATGGTATGCAGGTGAAAAATTCTCACCAGAAGCAAAAGCAGACGTTGAAGCCAAAGTGGCAACCATGATTGATGTTTATAAATCACGCCTTCAAACAGCGGATTGGTTGGCACCGGAAACACGTGAAAAAGCTATTACGAAACTTAATGTCATTACGCCTCATATCGGTTATCCAGAAAAACTACCTGAGACATATAATAAGAAGATTATTGATGAGAACTTGTCACTTGTTGAGAATGCACAGAAGTTAGTCGAAATTTCAATTGCTCATAGCTGGAGTAAGTGGAACCAACCAGTTGATCGAAGTGAGTGGCATATGCCTGCCCACATGGTTAATGCTTACTATGATCCACAGCAGAACCAAATTGTTTTCCCAGCAGCTATCCTTCAAGCACCTTTCTATGACCTTCACCAATCGTCATCAGCCAACTATGGTGGTATTGGTGCTGTCATTGCTCACGAGATTTCCCATGCCTTTGATACAAACGGAGCTTCCTTTGATGAGAATGGTAGTCTTAAGAATTGGTGGACTGAAGAAGACTATGCAGCCTTTAAGGAACGTACTGACAAGATTGTGGATCAGTTTGAGGGCTTGGACTCTTATGGTGCCAAGGTCAATGGTAAATTGACTGTTTCTGAGAATGTTGCTGACCTCGGTGGTGTAGCCTGTGCCTTAGAGGCCGCTAAACGAGATAAGGATTTTTCAGTTCGTGAGTTCTTTGTTAATTTTGCGACAATCTGGCGTATGAAAGCACGTGAAGAATACATGCAAATGTTAGCTAGCGTGGATGTGCATGCTCCAGCTAAATGGCGCACCAATGTTATCGTGAGCAACTTTGACGAATTCCACAAGGAATTTGACGTTAAAGAGGGCGACGGCATGTGGCGTGCCCCAGAAGATCGCGTGATTATTTGGTAATAATGATGAAATCTGTCCAAAAATGGACGGATTTCTTTATTTTTGTCGTTGTAAGGGTTTACATAACGACTAGAAAACGTTATAATATACTTGTGTTAAAACTTGTGAAGTTTTTAACAAGTATTCAAAGGAGTTTCATATGACTAAACAAACTAAAGATGTTCAAACAGTAATTGATGAATTGGCAACAAAGGGTGTTGAAGCCCTTGATGCTATGGCTAACTTTACGCAGGAGCAAGTGGAC
Source organism: Streptococcus sp. SR4 (assembly GCF_000517725.1). Taxonomy (NCBI): domain Bacteria; kingdom Bacillati; phylum Bacillota; class Bacilli; order Lactobacillales; family Streptococcaceae; genus Streptococcus; species Streptococcus sp. SR4. The sequence goes on from NZ_AZYW01000019.1 coordinate 21,588, forward strand.
CATATTGTTCACCAAGCTGCGATTGCTGCCCTAGATAAACACATGTATTTGGCTAAATTGGCCGTTGATGAAACAGGGCGTGGTATTTATGAAGATAAAGCCATCAAGAACATGTATGCTTCTGAATACATTTGGAATAGTATTAAATATGACAAAACTGTAGGCGTTATTGCTGAAGATAAAGAACAAGGTTTGGTTTCTATCGCTGAACCGGTCGGTGTTATCTGTGGGGTTACACCAACAACTAACCCAACTTCAACAACGATTTTCAAAGCCCTCATTGCATTGAAGACACGTAACTCTATTGTCTTCGCCTTCCACCCATCAGCTCAAAAATCATCTGCAGAAGCTGCTCGTATTGTTCGTGATGCGGCTATTGAAGCAGGTGCTCCTAAGGATTGTATCCAGTGGATTGAAGAGCCATCTATCGAAGCAACTGGTCTTTTGATGAACCATCCTAAGATTGCTACGGTACTTGCGACTGGTGGACCTGGTATGGTTAAGGCCGCTTATTCAACTGGTAAACCAGCTCTTGGTGTAGGAGCCGGGAACGTACCATCTTATATTGCTGCTGATGCTAAAGTTAAACGTGCTGTCAACGATATCATCGTTTCAAAAACTTTTGACAATGGTATGATTTGTGCTTCTGAACAAGCAGCTATCGTTGATGCAGCTATTTATGATGAAGTTAAGGCTGAATTCGAAGCACATCAATGTGTCATCATTTCTAAAAAAGCTGATATTGCTAAATTGGAAAAAGTCGTTCTTAATGAAGCACGCACAGCTGTAAACGGCGCTATTGTAGGTCACTCAGCTATTGAAATTGCTGAAAAAGCTGGTCTTAAAGTACCTGCAGGTACAAAAATGCTTTTGGCAGAAATTCCAGATGCAACAATGGAACATCCACTTGCCTTGGAAAAATTGTCTCCAGTACTTGCCCTTATCAAATCTGATGGCGTTGAAGATGGTTTCAAAAAAGCAGAAGGCATGCTTAATTTGGGTGGTCTTGGACACACAGCTGTTATCCACACTGAAAATGAAGAGCTCCAACTCCAATATGGTATTCGCATGAAAGCCTGCCGTGTCTTGGTAAATAGCCCATCAGCTGAAGGTGGTATCGGTAATATCTACAATAACATGATTCCATCATTGACTCTTGGTTGTGGTTCACACGGTCATAACTCAGTGTCACACAATGTTAGCTCATTTGATCTCTTGAATGTCAAAACATTGTCAAAGCGTCGCAATAACATGCAATGGTTTCGCGTCCCACCAAAAATCTTCTTCGAAAAAGATTCAATAACTTACTTGCGTCACATTGAAGCTGAGCGCGTGATGTTGGTTTGTGACCCTGGTATGGTTCAGTTTGGTTATGCAGACTTGGTTAAACGTCAATTGGAACTTAACCGCCACAGACCAGCAGTAGATGTTTTCTCGGATGTTGAGCCAAACCCATCTACGAATACGGTTTACAAAGGTTTGGAACGCTTTGTAGACTTCCAACCAGATGTTATCATCGCTCTTGGTGGTGGTTCTGCAATGGACGCTGCTAAGGCTATGTGGATGTTCTTTGAAAACCCAGATGTAAGTTTCTTCGGCGCTAAACAAAAATTCTTGGATATTCGTAAACGTACTTACAAGATTCCTTACGCTCAGAAGACAACATTTATCTGTATCCCAACAACTTCAGGTACAGGTTCAGAGGTAACGTCATTCGCTGTTATCACTGATAGTGAAACTCATATCAAGTACCCATTGGCAGACTATGCTTTGACTCCGGACATTGCTATCGTTGACCCTGCTTTGGTTATGAGTGTGCCTGCTAGCGTTACAGCAGATACAGGTATGGACGTTTTGACTCACGCCATTGAATCTTATGTATCAGTCATGGCTAGCGACTATACACGTGGACTTTCACTCCAAGCAATTAAACTTGTTTTTGAAAATCTTGAACATTCTTACCGCTTTGGTGATGAAGAATCACGTGAAAAAATGCATAATGCATCAACAATGGCTGGTATGGCCTTTGCCAACGCCTTCCTTGGTATCAACCACTCACTCGCTCACAAGGTTGGTCCTATGTTTGACATTCCACACGGACGTACTAATGCGATTTTGATGCCTCACGTTATCCGTTACAACGGTCGTGATCCTCAAAAACACGCTATGTTCCCTAAATATGACTACTTCCGTGCAGACAAAGATTACGCAGATATCGCTCGTTTCATGGGATGGGGTACTGACAAACAATCAGATGCTGAATTGGTTGAAGTTTTGGCACAAAAAGTATACGAATTGGGTGTTGCCGTTGGTATTGACATGAACTGGAAGGGACAAGGTGTCACTAAGAAACTTCTTCAAGACACTGCCTATACTTTGGCCGAACATGCTTATGAAGACCAATGTACAACAGCTAATCCGAAAGAACCACTTATTTCAGAATTGAAAGAAATTATCGAAATTGCCTTTGATTACAAAGGGTAAGCGATAGACAAAAGTAGCTCTATAAGGGCTACTTTTTTTGCTAGAAATCCTCTATATTAGAGTGTTTATCCAAATTAAAAATAAAGGACTTTCCCGGATAAGATAGAAAAACGCTTTAAGAATTGTTATAATAACCTTACAGCAAGATAAGGAGATTCCTATGACAAAAGAAGAAGGGCTTAGTTTGGGTGAAACAGCACATCCTCTCAAGCCTCATGAATTGAGGCCACCAATGGCTTCTACAGCAGGGAATAGAGCGACTAATAGGTTTAAAGAGTTTAATGCTGATAGGATGGTGAGTGTTCAATTCAATCCTAGTCAACAAGTAAAAGAATCAAAGGAGCCAGTAACCTCAAAGAATATTGTGGGGATGGTATCAGGTGTGATTGCAGCGATACTCACCATACTTTTGATTGTTTGTCTCGTGATGGGATACCGTTATCGAGCCGCAAGCATTGAGGGCGATTGGACAAGTCCAACCTTTAGTGAGAAAATGTTAGCCACTCTGAAAGACACTGCTACTACTAAGAATAAAGTTAGTAATGCTTTACCACAAGGTCAAGATCTTATCACCGATATCAATACAGCAATGAGCATTACTGACAATAAGGCTCACTTAAAAGTGAGCTTTGTTTACAATCGTAAAGGTCTTTATCAGGCTTACCAAAGTAGAGTTACTGAATTGAAAGGTCAGTACGGCGAGGAGTTCTCGGAGGTTTTTGATAGTTATTCATTGTCAGAAAAAGACTACTATAAACAGTTTGATGAGACAGTGAAGAAAGAACTTCCAAAGAGTTATACCTACGATGCCAAAACCGGTCGTGTTACAACAACTGCTTTCACGGGTGATATTAACCGTTGGGAGCAAACAATCACTGTGGATAAGGCTGGAGATTCAGATGCTTTTAAAAAAGGTGATGTATTAGATTATACACCCAACAATGAAGGTTTTACTATCAAGGCACACAGTGAATTTGGTGACATTAGCTTTACAAAAAATAAATAAAAAAGGAAATTAAAGGGGAATATAAATGACAAGAGAAGAATGGTTGGACTATTTTGAGACGGTAAACGGACGTAAGCCGAGTGTTCAGGAAATGGCGGATGCTTTGAAAGCTGGAGAGTTTGTTAATGAAGCACCAGCTAAAGCTGAAAATACAGTTACTACTGAACCTGTTAAGGTTGAGGCAGAAATCGTCGAGACAAGCACTAGTCCTCTACCAACAGAAACGGCACCAGTAGTAACAGCAACTGCACCTTCTACGGTTGCTTTTCCAGAAGGACAAGCAGCTATGGCAAATTTGGCTCCTAAGAAACCAATGGATCCCAAAAAGAAAAAACGCATCCTAGTCTCAGTTTTGTCAGCGGTAGTCCTTGTCTTCTTATGTATCGGTGGCTTTATGACTTACCGTTATGTGACAGGTAATATTGATGGCAAATGGTACAGTAGTTCTCTAGGTAGAGAGTATAGTTCAAGCATGTCTGAAAGTTTGACAGACTTGGATAGTAAGGAGCTTGAAAAGTACTTTACAGATACTGCTGTAACCATGAAAGTAAAAGGTAGCAATGCGAAGGTGACTGCTAGCTATACTTTTGATAAGAAAACTTATATCAAGGACTATCGTGAGAGGGTTCAGAAGTCCTTCTCAGCCTTTGGAGATTTATTTAAAGCCTTCTATGGAGATTCCTTTGAAAACTATTACAGTGAGGAAACCATAGAAAAAGAACTTGATGAAGCTCTTGAAAAAGCTGCAAAAGACAGCGGTCAAAAGTATGATTCGAAGACAGGCGAAACAACGACAACCCTTTTCAAAGGGAAGGTTAGCCGTTTGGGACATAAGATGACTGTTACTTCTGTCAACAAAGACGTTGATATCGATAGTCTCAATGTGAAAAAAGGTCAAGAGCTAAAAGTGACTAAAAAAGATAAGAAAGTAACGCTTAGTGGTGATGGGAAATCAAAAGATATCACTTTCTCAACTAAGAATGACACCAAAGATAAATTTTAAGATGACATCCGGAATAGCTATTCCGGATTTTTTCATGTCTTTGAGAGGAGAAAATGGGGTGATATCCGAATGATTTTTCCACAAGTCATAAAACGTGTAGAAATATTCTGACAATTATGCTACAATAGAGCCACAGACTATCTAAAAAGAGGATTTACCATGACACTTGTATACCAATCAACACGTGACGAAAATAATAAAGTAACAGCTAGTCAGGCTATTCTTCAAGGTTTGGCAACAGATGGTGGTTTGTTCACACCGTTGTCAACGCCTGAGGTTACTTTGGACTTTGATCAATTGAAAGCTGCTTCTTACCAAGAAGTTGCTAAATTGGTCTTGTCAGCTTTCTTGGATGATTTTACTGAAGAGGAATTGGATTACTGTATCACAAATGCTTATGATGACAAGTTTGATACAGCTGCCATTGCACCAGTAGTTAAACTTAAGAACCACTACAACCTTGAACTTTTCCACGGTTCTACTATCGCTTTCAAAGATATGGCCCTTTCAATCTTGCCTTACTTGCTAACAACATCAGCTAAAAAGCAAGGTGTTGATAATAAGATTGTCATCTTGACAGCTACATCAGGTGACACTGGTAAAGCTGCCATGGCTGGTTTTGCAGATGTTCCTGGAACTGAAATCATTGTCTTTTATCCAAAAGATGGTGTTTCAAAAATCCAAGAATTGCAAATGACCACTCAAACAGGAGCTAATACGCACGTTATTGCCATTGATGGTAACTTTGATGATGCTCAAACAGATGTGAAACGTATGTTTAATGATGTTGATTTGCGTGAGAAATTGTTGGCTCATCATACGCAATTCTCATCAGCTAACTCAATGAACGTTGGTCGTTTGGTACCGCAAGTGGTTTACTATGTATATGCCTATGCACAGTTGGTTAAGGCAGGTCATATCCAAAACGGAGATAAGGTGAACTTCACAGTACCAACAGGAAACTTTGGTAATATCTTGGCGGCTTATTATGCACGTCAGATTGGTGTTCCAGTTGGCAAATTAATCTGTGCTTCTAATGAAAATAACGTCCTTACAGACTTCTTCGCAACGGGTACTTATGATAAGAAACGTGACTTCAAGGTAACAACAAGCCCTTCTATGGATATCTTGGTATCTTCTAACTTGGAACGCTTGATTTTCCACCTTCTTGGTAATGATGCTACTAAGACCAAAGAGCTTATGGATGCACTTGTGACTAAGGGTGAGTATACTTTGGCTGATGCAGATAAAGATATTCTTGATTTGTTTGCAGCAGGTTTTGCAACTGAGGATGAAACAGCTGCTGAAATCAAGCGTGTCTATGATGAAGACAAGTATATCGAAGATCCTCATACAGCAGTTGCCTCAGCTGTTTACGAAGCCTATGTTCAAAAGACAGATGACCACACACCAACAGTTATCGCTTCAACAGCTAGCCCATACAAATTCCCACGTGTGGCCGTTTCAGCTGTCACTGGTAAAGATAGTGGGGGTGATTTCAAGGCAGTAGAAGATTTGCACCAACTTTCAGGTGTAGCTATCCCAGCTGCTGTAGATGGACTTGAACATGCAGAAGTTCGCCATAAAACAGTTGTTGCGGCAGCTGATATGCAAAAAGCAGTTGAAAGCTATCTTGGTGTATAAGAATAAAAAAATAGGAGCTGAGAAATCAGCCCTATTTTTATCAATATAGAAAAGAATATTATGACAGAAACAAAGAAAATTCTAAACATAGCCTTGCCTGCTATGGCCGAAAACCTTCTACAAATGTTGATGGGGGTTGTCGATTCTTACCTAGTGGCTCAGGTGGGTATTGTCGCTATATCGGGGGTTTCCGTAGCCAATAATATCATTACGATTTACCAAGCTATCTTTATTGCTCTAGGAGCCTCAAGTGCCAGTGTCATTGCCAGGAGTTTAGGAAAAGGTGATGTTAAAGCGACTAACCGAGACACTTGGGATGCTATTATTATTACCCTTGCTCTTAGTCTCATCCTTGGTCTACTTTCCATTTTTGGTGGTGGGGCCATTCTTAATCTTTTAGGTACTGAGCAATCTGTGACTCAGGCTGGTAGTCTCTACCTTGCTCTTGTCGGTGGAGGAGTGGTTTTCCTAGCCTTGATGACCACTTTTGGTAACATCCTACGGGCCAAGGGACGACCTCGTATTTCCATGGTCATCAGTCTTTTGACCAATGTTCTAAATGCTATTTTATCTTCTTTAGCCATCTTTGTGGGACATTGGGGGATTATTGGGGTCGCAACGGCTACGGTTTTCTCTCGTCTGGTTGGGACAGTGATACTCTGGCAAGCGATGAAACTGGATGTGAAGCAGCTTGAAATTACCAAACCTTTTAATAGAGATTTGTTGGGCATTGCCCTGCCAGCAGCAGGTGAGCGACTGATGATGCGTGCTGGAGATGTGGTCATCGTGGCTATTATTGTTACCTTTGGTACAGCCGTTGTCGGTGGTAACGCCATTGGTGAAAACCTCACTCAGTTTAACTATATGCCTGGTATGGGAGTCGCTACGGCTACGGTTATCTTGGTTGCCAATAGTCTGGGTCGAGGGGATAAGACGCAGATGAAGCGTATTATACGAGAGTCTTATTGGATTTCCACCTTCTTGATGGTTCTGGTTTCAGGGAGTATCTTGCTCTTTGGCCAAGGATTATCAGGTCTCTTTACAGATAATAAAGCAGCTATTGCGGCTAGCCAGGTAGTTATTCTTTATTCTTTCCTTGGGAATCCTGTGACTTCGGGGACTTTAGTTTACACAGCAGTTTGGCAAGGTCTGGGTAAGGCTAAGATGCCTTTCTATGCGACAACTATTGGGATGTGGATTATTCGAATTTTCTCAGGATACTTCCTTGGGGTGAGTCTGGGAATGGGTCTTGCTGGTGTCTGGATTGCAACCGTTGTTGATAATGTATGGCGTGCGATCTTCCTCTACGTGATGTACCGTCGTTATCTCGTAAAGAGAAAGTTTTAATGATAAATACTGAGGAGATACTCTTATTCAAAGGGTATCTTCTTCTTATTTTTTACAAGTAGGCTCGAATATGGTAAAATAAGCTGATAAAAACTTTTTGAGGTAGTAATTATGACTGTAAAAATCAATACAAAAGATGGTCAAATCGAATTGTCAGATGATGTCATCGCAACAGTAGTTGGCGGTTCAGCAACAGAAATTTTTGGCGTTGTCGGTATGGCAAGTAAGAGTGCTATCCGAGATAATTTTCAAGCACTTCTTGGAAAAGAAAACTACGCAAAAGGAGTTGTCGTGAAATCTACTGATGCAGGTATCACTGTGGATGTCTACACTGTTATGAGTTACGGTGTTAAGATTAGTGAGGTTTCAAAAAATATTCAAGAACGTGTGAAATTTAATCTTGAGAATCAACTCGGTATCAAGGCTGAAACGGTAAATGTTTACGTTCAAAATATTAAAGTCGTAGGAGAAAACTAGTGTCTAAAATTACAACAAGCTTGCTTCAGGAGATGGTCCAAGCGGCAGCAACACGTCTAGGTAAGCAAGCAGAATATGTGAATTCACTCAATGTCTTCCCAGTACCAGATGGAGATACTGGAACAAACATGGGAATGACTATGGATAACGGAGCCAAAGCTGTCGCAGATCAATCAGCTTCAACAGTTGGTGAAGTTGGTCAGATTTTGTCTAAAGGTCTTTTGATGGGTGCCCGTGGTAACTCGGGTGTTATCACGTCACAATTGTTCCGTGGATTTGGTCAAAGTATCAAGGACAAAACGGAACTTGACGGCCAAGATCTAGCTCATGCCTTCCAAACAGGGGTTGAAGTTGCTTATAAAGCTGTTATGAAGCCTGTCGAAGGAACAATCCTTACAGTATCACGTGGTGCAGCTTCAGCAGCGATTAAGAAAGCTGAATCTACAAATGATGCTGTTGAGGTTATGCGTGCAGCTCTTGACGGAGCTAAAGCTGCCTTGGCTAAGACACCAGAGATGCTTCCAGTTTTGAAAGAAGTTGGTGTGGTAGACTCAGGTGGTCAAGGTTTGGTCTTCATTTATGAAGGTTTCTTGTCAGCCCTCACAGGTGAGTATATCGCTTCAGAGGACTTCCAAGCGACACCAGCTACGATGACAGAGATGATCAATGCAGAACATCATAAGTCAGTTGCTGGTCATGTTGCAACAGAAGACATTACCTTCGGTTATTGTACGGAAATCATGATTGGTCTCAAACAAGGTCCAACTTATGTGAAGGACTTTGACTATGAAGAGTTCCGAAATTACTTGAGTAACCTTGGGGATTCTCTCCTTGTTGTTAACGACGATGAAATTGTCAAAGTTCACGTCCACACTGAGGATCCAGGTCTTGTCATGCAAGAAGGTCTTAAATATGGGGCTCTTGTCAAAGTTAAGGTTGACAACATGCGTAACCAACACGATGCACAAGTTCAAAAAGAAGAAGCTATCCAAGCTGCACCTTCTGCTCCTAAAGACTTTGCTCTTATTGCAGTTGTTGCTGGAGATGGGCTTGCAGATATCTTCAAATCACAAGGTGTTGACTATGTGATTTCAGGTGGTCAAACAATGAACCCATCAACAGAAGATATTGTTAAGGCTATTGAGCAGGTCAATGCTAAGAATGTTATCATCTTGCCAAACAATAAAAACATCTTTATGGCAGCACAATCAGCTGCTGAAGTAGTAGATGTCAATGCGGCTGTTGTTGAAACGCGTACAGTACCACAAGGCTTTACAAGCTTGCTTTCATTTGATCCTAGCCAAAGTATCGAAGCGAACGTTGAAGCTATGACAGCTAGTCTTTCAGATGTAACAAGTGGTAGCGTGACCTTGGCGGTACGTGACACAACTATTGACGGACTTGAGATTCATGAAAATGATATCCTTGGTATGGTTGATGGTAAAATCCTTGTGTCTACACCAGATATGGATCAAGCCCTTCTTGACACTTTTGACAAGATGATTGACGAAGACAGTGAAATTGTTATGATTTACGTCGGCGAAGAAGGTAATCAAGAACAAGCTCAAGCACTTGCGGAAAAATTGGAAGAGGCTCACGAAGATATCGAAGTTGAAATCTTCCAAGGAGACCAACCAGTTTATCCATACCTCTTTAGTGTTGAATAATATTGAAATAATCATTTAGGAAGTCTTAGGGCTTCCTTTTTGTTTTGTCAGTTTTGATACGGTTGGGACATCTTTTCGAAATTACAGAAATATTCTGAAAATTCCTTGACATTACTTTCCAAAGTGGTAACATATGTTGTAAGAAATTTTATAGATTGAAGGTAACATCATGAGAAGTGATATGATCAAAGTTGGTGTTGATAAGGCACCAGCACGCGGACTTTTGTATGCGACTGGGCAAGTTAAATCTGCCAAGGATATGCAAAAGCCCTTCATTGCTATTTGTAACTCTTATATTGATATTGTTCCAGGGCATGTTCACTTGCGTGAATTAGCAGATATTGCCAAGGAAGCCATCCGCGAGGCTGGCGGTATTCCTTTTGAGTTTAATACCATTGGTGTGGATGATGGGATTGCCATGGGGCATATTGGGATGCGTTACAGTCTTCCATCTCGTGAATTGATTGCCGATTCTGCAGAAACAGTTATTAATGCCCACTGGTTTGACGGGGTTTTCTACATTCCTAACTGTGATAAGATTACACCAGGGATGATTTTGGCGGCCATGCGTACTAATGTGCCAGCAGTATTTTGTTCTGGTGGCCCTATGAAGGGTGGCGTTGACATGACTGGTCATCAAGCGACGCTATCAAGTTTGTTTGAAGCTGTAGGTACCTATCAGGCTGGAGATATGAGCAAGGAAGAGCTCGATTATTTGGAGAAAAATGCTTGTCCAACTTGTGGTTCATGCTCAGGAATGTTTACCGCTAACTCAATGAACTGTTTGATGGAAGTTTTGGGCCTTGCCCTTCCAGGTAACGGTACTATCCTAGCCGTTTCAGATGAACGTCGTGAATTGGTTCGTCAAGCAGCCACAAAATTGATGGATAACATCAAAAATAATGTTCGCCCACGTGATATTGTGACCAAAGAAGCCATCGATGATGCGTTTGCTCTAGATATGGCCATGGGTGGTTCAACCAATACTGTTCTTCATACGCTTGCTATTGCGCGTGAGGCCGGTATTGACTATGATCTTAAAGACATTAACGAGATTGCCAAGAAGACACCTTATCTCTCTAAAATTGCACCTTCAAGTGTTTACACTATGCATGATGTCCATGAAGCTGGTGGAGTTCCAGCCATTATTAATCAGTTGATTAAAAAAGGAGCCATTAAGGGTGATCGTATTACAGTTACTGGTAAGACTTTGAAAGAAAACGTAGCTGGTGCTGAAATCAAGAATGAAGAAATTATCCATCCAATTGAGAATCCTATCTCACCAGTTGGTGGTTTGTCTATCCTTTACGGAAATATTGCTCAGGATGGAGCTGTTATCAAGGTCGGTGGTGTAGATCCATCTGTTAAAACTTTCCGTGGTAAAGCTATTTGTTGTGATTCACAAAATCAGGCCCTTGAGTTGATTGATAATGGAACAGTTAAGAAGGGCCATGTCGTTGTCATTCGTTACGAAGGTCCTCAGGGTGGACCTGGTATGCCAGAAATGTTGGCACCAACTTCTAAGATTGTCGGACGCGGTCTTGGTAAGGATGTGGCTCTGATTACGGATGGTCGTTTCTCAGGAGCTACTCGTGGTATTGCTATTGGTCACGTTTCTCCAGAAGCAGCAGAAGGTGGTAATATCGCCCTAATCGAAGATGGCGATGAAATCGTGATTGACCTACCAAATCGTACCCTTGATCTGCTTGTCGATGATGCAACCCTTGAAGAACGTCGCAAACATTTGAAACCTTTCAAATCAAAAATTTCAAGTGGTTGGTTGCGTCGCTATACAGCCTTTGCTAAATCGGCCAATGTTGGCGGAACTTTGATGAGTGACGAAGAATTCGAAGAACGTAAAGCAGAACGTCAAGCACAAGAAAAAAAATAAGAACATTCTTTCCGAAGAGTTTGTGATATTTTTCTCTGAAACCCTTGCAAATTTGGTTAAAAATGTTATCATAGTATACAAGGTTTTGAATTTTTAGACAATTCGAAAAAAACAACTACTAAAGGAGGTCCATGTGAAGAAAATTGAACTTGAAGAAGCACGCTCTGGTGCTGATTTAATTCTAGATACACTTCTTGAACTTGGGATTTCAACTATCTTTGGATATCCTGGCGGAGCGGTTCTTCCTTTGTATGATGCTATTTACAAAAATGACAAGATTAATCATATCTTATCTCGTCATGAGCAAGGAAGTCTGCACGAAGCTGAAGGTTATGCCAAATCCACTGGTAAACTCGGTGTTGCTCTTGTAACGAGTGGTCCTGGTGCCACTAATGCTATTACAGGGATTGCAGATGCTATGAGTGATAGCGTACCTCTCCTAGTCTTTACTGGTCAGGTCGCAACACCAGGTATTGGTAAGGATGCCTTCCAAGAGGCTGACATTGTCGGAATTACCATGCCGATTACAAAATACAATTATCAGATTCGCGATACAGCTGATATTCCTCGTATTATTAGGGAAGCGGTTCATATTGCAACAACTGGCCGACCTGGTCCAGTTGTTATCGACCTCCCTAAAGATGTCGTGGCTAAGGAAACAGCCTTCATCAACGATCCTGAAATTAATCTTCCAAGTTACCAACCGACGCTAAGACCAAACGAAATGCAAATCAAGAAAATCTTGAAGCAGTTGGGTAAAGCTAAGAAGCCGGTTATTGTAGCTGGAGGTGGGGTATCTTATTCTGAATCTGCTAAGGAGCTAGTTGCTTTTGCAGAACGCTACCAAATCCCAGTTGTCACAAGTCTTTTAGGACAAGGGACAATTGCTACTAGTCATCCCCTTTTCTTGGGTATGGGTGGTATGCACGGTTCATATGCGGCTAACATTGCTATGACGGATGCTGATTTTATGATTGCTATTGGTTGTCGTTTTGATGATCGTTTGACAGGTAATCCTAAAACATTTGCTAAGAATGCTAAGGTTGTCCATATTGATGTAGATCCAGCTGAGATTGGTAAAATTATTGCAGTGGACCTTCCAGTTGTTGGTGATGCCAAGCAAGCTCTTGAAATGCTCTTGGCAGAGCCAGTGGTTCAGAATAACACTGAAAAATGGATTGAAAAAGTCACAAAAGACAAAGAGCGTGTACGTTCTTACGATAAGAAAGAACGTATGGTACAGCCTCAGGCAGTTATCGAGCGTATCGGTGAATTGACTAAGGGTGACGCCGTTGTTGTTACTGACGTTGGTCAACATCAAATGTGGACAGCTCAGTATTATCCATACCAAAATGAGCGTCAATTGGTGACCTCAGGTGGTCTTGGAACAATGGGATTTGGTGTCCCAGCAGCAATTGGTGCCAAAATTGCTAATCCTGATAAAGAAGTTATCCTCTTTGTTGGTGATGGTGGTTTTCAAATGACGAACCAAGAATTGGCTATCTTAAATATTTACAAGGTACCAATCAAGGTTGTTATGTTGAACAACCACTCACTTGGTATGGTACGTCAATGGCAAGAGTCCTTCTACGAAGGGCGTACATCAGAGTCTGTCTTTGATACCCTTCCAGATTTCCAATTGATGGCTCAAGCTTACGGCATTAAGTCTTACAAGTTTGATAATCCAGAGACAATTGATCAGGATTTGGAAGTTATCAAGGAAGACGTGCCAATGTTCATCGAGGTGGATATCTCTCGTAAAGAGCATGTCTTGCCAATCGTTCCGGCTGGTAAGAGTAATCACGAAATGTTGGGGGTGAAGTTCAATGCGTAGAATGTTAACAGCTAAACTTCAGAACCGTTCGGGTGTCCTTAACCGCTTCACAGGTGTTCTTTCACGACGTCAAGTTAATATTGAAAGTATCTCTGTAGGGGCTTCTGAGGATCCTAACGTTTCACGTATTACGATTATTATTGATGTGAATACTCAAAATGAAGTGGAACAAATCATCAAACAGCTTAATCGTCAGATTGATGTGATTCGCATCCGTGATATCACGGATCAGCCACACTTGGAACGTGAAGTTATCCTAGTTAAGGTATCAGCACCAACCTCTAAACGTGCTGAAATCTTGGCGATTATTCAACCTTTCCGTGCTTCGGTGGTTGATGTGGCACCAAGCTCTATCACTATCCAGATGACTGGTGATGCTGAAAAGAGCGAGGCGCTTCTACGAGTTATTCGTCCTTACGGAATCAAAAATATCGCTCGTACGGGTGCTACTGGATTTACCCGTGATTAAAAAATCCAACTTAAATTTGTTAACCCAGCCTTAAAAAGGCAATAAATTATTTTTTTAGAAAAGAGACATATTACTATGGCAGTTCAAATGGAATATGAAAAAGACGTAAAAGTAGCAGCACTTGACGGTAAAAAAATCGCCGTTATCGGTTACGGTTCACAAGGTCATGCGCATGCACAAAACTTGCGTGATACAGGTCACGATGTGATCATCGGTGTTCGTCCAGGTAAATCATTTGATAAAGCTAAGGAAGATGGTTTTGATACTTACACAGTAGCAGAAGCAACTAAATTGGCTGATGTTATCATGATCTTGGCTCCAGACGAAATCCAACAAGAACTTTACGAAGCAGAAATTGCTCCAAACCTTGAAGCTGGTAATGCTGTTGGTTTCGCACACGGATTTAACATCCACTTCGAATTCATCAAAGTTCCTAAAGATGTTGATGTTTTCATGTGTGCTCCTAAAGGACCAGGTCACTTGGTACGTCGTACATTTGAAGAAGGTTTTGGTGTTCCTGCACTTTACGCAGTATACCAAGATGCTACAGGTAACGCTAAAGACATCGCTATGGACTGGTGTAAAGGTGTTGGTGCAGCACGTGTTGGTCTTCTTGAAACAACATACAAAGAAGAAACTGAAGAAGATTTGTTTGGTGAACAAGCAGTTCTTTGTGGTGGTTTGACTGCCCTTATCGAAGCTGGTTTTGAAGTCTTGACTGAAGCTGGATATGCTCCAGAATTGGCTTACTTTGAAGTGCTTCACGAAATGAAATTGATCGTTGACTTGATCTACGAAGGTGGATTCAAGAAAATGCGCCAATCAATTTCAAACACTGCTGAATTCGGTGACTACGTATCAGGTCCACGTGTTATCACTGAACAAGTGAAAGAAAATATGAAAGCAGTTCTTGCTGACATCCAAAATGGTAAATTCGCTAACGACTTCGTTAACGACTACAAGGCTGGACGTCCAAAACTTACTGCTTACCGTGAAGAAGCTGCTAACCTTGAAATCGAAAAAGTTGGTGCTGAATTGCGTAAAGCAATGCCATTCGTTGGTCAAAACGACGACGACGCATTCAAAATCTATAACTAATGTGATAGTCTCGAAAACCAGCCTAGTGCTGGTTTTTTGTGTTCTGAAGAGAGTAGTTGGGAATCAATCCTACTGCTCTTTTTTGGTAGATAAATTGTAAAATATAGTGCAACAAAAAAACTCACTCCATTAAGGAGTGAGAATAGCTATAAATTAGTAAGTCAAGACAAAGTTTTTCTTCTTACCACGACGGATAACTGTAATTTCATTATCAATTTTATCTGCATCTGATAGAGTGTAATCCAAGTCTTGTACACGTTCACCATTGATGTAGATAGCACCGTTTTGTACATCTTCACGTGCTTGGCGTTTAGAAGGTGAAATCTTAGCATTAACGAGAAGTTCAACGATGTTCAGATTTTCATCTGCTGAAATCTCATAAGTTGGGACACCGTTAAGGGCAACTTTAAGGTCGCGTGCTGAGAGAGCTTTAAGATTACCAGCGAAGAGTTGTTCAGTGATGTGAACAGCTTGTTCGTAGGCTTCTTTACCGTGAACCAAGGTAACAACTTCACGAGCCAAAACCTTTTGTGCCAAACGTTGGTGACGAGCTTGGTCAAATTCTTTACCGATTTCTTCGATTTCTTCAAGTGACAAGAAAGTGAAAATCTTCAAGAAGCGAACAGCATCATCATCCATAACGTTGAGCCAGAATTGGTACATTTCGTAAGGTGTTGTTTTCGTAGCATCAAGCCAGACAGCGTTACCTTCAGATTTACCGAATTTTTTACCAGTTGAATCTGTGATAAGTGGAACTGTGATAACGTGTCCAGATTTGTCCGCTTTACGACGCAAGAGCTCAGTACCTGCTGTCATGTTACCCCATTGGTCAGAACCACCAATTTGGAGGGTTACGCCGTACTTATCGTTGAGTTCATAGAAATCGTAACCTTGCATGATTTGGTAGGCAAACTCAGTGTAAGAGATACCTGTTTCGATACGTTTCTTAACAGATTCCTTACTCATCATGTAGTTAACTGTGAAGTATTTACCCACGTCACGCAAGAAATCGATGAAGCTGACTGAACCAAACCAATCATAGTTATTGACCATAACGGCTTTGTTGTCACCATTTTCAAAATCAAGGAAACGAGAGAGCTGACCTTGGATTTTTTCAACCCAACCTTCAACGGTTTCTTTGGTTTGGAGGCTACGTTCAGCATCTTTAAATGATGGGTCACCAATCAAACCTGTTGCACCACCAACGAGGGCGTAAGGTTTGTGTCCAGCCAATTGAAGTCGTCGACTTGTAAGGATAGCTACAAGGTGTCCAAGGTGGAGACTGTCTGCTGTTGGGTCATAACCAGTGTAGTATGAGACTGGTCCCTCTTCAAAGGCTTTTACAAGGGCTTCTTCATCTGTGGTTTGAAAAATCAAGCCACGTGCTTTTAGTTCTTCAAAAATTGTCATGATATTCTCCAGTAAAGTATATTCTGCACCATTATACCAAAAGAAAGTAGGCCTATGCAAGCTTTGTCAAAGTTTGTTATAATAGGCTTTGAGGTATTTCTATGAATTTTGAAAAAATAATAAATTATTTTAGACGACTAGGGCAGGCTATTCGCACAAGGTTTGCTGGTTTTAGGTCTAAAAGAGGAGATAAATCTTTTAAAGAAAGGAAAGCTACGACTGGATCTAAGTGGAATCGTAAGCAAGCACGGAAGTCGCCTGAGGATGGGATGACACTCTTAGACATGGGTGATGTTTTCTTAAAAACCTTAAAGCTCTTGTCTGATTTCTTTTATGTGGTTATTATCGTTCTTACCTTATTCGGTGCAGGAATTGGTTTGGGTTATCTGGGGAGTCAAATTGAGTCTGTTCCATCGATTAAGGACAAAACCTTGTTGAATCAGATTAGTGAGGTTAGTTTGGTATCTTCGATGAGCTATTCCGATTCCAAGAAGATTGCGGATATTGATACTGACTTGCTGAGAACACCTATTGAGAGTGATGCGATTTCTAACAATGTCAAAAATGCCATCATTGCGACTGAGGATGAAAATTTTAAAAAGCATAAGGGTGTTGTACCAAAGGCAGTTTTTAGGGCTTTGGTGTCATCAGTTTTGGGAGTTGGCTCTTCAAGTGGTGGTTCTACGCTAACGCAGCAGTTAATCAAGCAACAGGTAACAGGCGATGCGCCAACCTTTAAACGTAAGGCGGCAGAGATTATCTATGCCTTACAATTGGAGCGTCGCGCTTCTAAAAATGAAATTTTAACCGATTATCTGAATGTTTCTCCTTTTGGACGTAACAACAAGGGGAAAAATATTGCTGGTATTGAGGAGGCTGCTCAAGGTATCTTTGGCGTATCTGCAGCGGATTTGACAGTTCCTCAGGCTGCCTATCTGGCAGGTTTACCACAGAGCCCAATTGTCTACTCACCTTATACAGCTGACGGTCAATTAAAAAACGCAGAGGATCTTGCTTATGGCTTGGCACGTCAACAAGATGTACTCTACAATCTTTATCGCGGTGGCTATCTAGATAAGTCGCAGTACGAAAGCTATAAGAGTTATGATATCACTAAAGATTTCAAGGCCGGTGAGAAGTCTGATGCCGTAAGTCATGACTATTTGTACTATTCTGTCATGTCTGAGGCTCAGGATGTCATGTATGATTACCTCGTTAAACGTGACAAGGTATCGAGTCAAGATTTGAAAAATGATAAGACAAAGGAAAGCTATCGTGAGAGAGCTCTTCAAGAGCTCCAAACCGGTGGCTACAGCGTTAAGACAACTATTGACAATGCAGTTTATAATGCGATGCAAGATGCTGCGAGTCAATATGGTGGCCTCCTCGACCAAGGTGGCAATAGTGGAGTTGAAGTTGGAAATGTGCTCATGGATAATGCGACTGGAGCAATTCTAGGATTTGTTGGTGGTCGTAGTTACGAAAATAATCAAAATAACCATGCCTTTGATACGGCACGCTCCCCAGGTTCATCTATTAAGCCTATTATCGCTTATGGAATTGCTATTGATCAAGGTTTGATGGGTAGCTCAAGTATCCTTTCTAACTACCCAACTAATTTTACGGGTGGAACGCCTATTCTCCATGATGGTGATAAAGGTACAGCTATGATGAACCTACAAGAGGCACTCAATACCTCATGGAACATTCCAGCCTTTTGGACTTACCAAATGCTTCAACGTCATGATGTTGATGTTGAGGGTTACATGACCAAGATGGGGTATAAGATTGCTAATTACAATATCGAGAGTTTGCCTCTTGGTGGAGGAATTGAAACCACGGTTGCCCAACAGGTAAATGCCTATCAAATGCTTTCAAATGGTGGCGTCTATGAGAAGGGCTATATGATTGATAGTATTACCGACCGGACTGGCGAAGTTATCTATCAGCATAAATCTGAAGGGGTTCAAGTCTTTTCAAGAGCTACGGCTAGCATCATGGATAACTTGCTCAAAGAAGTGGTAGTTAAGGGAGCAACAACTCAATTTCATTCTGAATTGAAAAATGTCAATGGTGCAGCAGCCTCAGCGGACTGGATGGGTAAAACAGGAACGACAGATAACTTTGCGGATGCTTGGTTGATTGTGTCAACGCCTGGTATTACTCTTGGTGGTTGGGCTGGTTATGACAATAATACACCAACCAATTCTAAAACGGGTTACACCTATAATGCGCAATATATGGCTCGTTTGACTTCCGCTATCTATAATGCTAATCCAGGTATTTTCAAAACGGGAGATAAGTTTAATATCGATTCAAGTGCCATTAAGGCAAGTGTGCTCAAATCAACAGGTCTTAAACCAGCAACAGTGTCTGTCAATGGTCGTAATGTTTCTGTAAGTGGTGAAATGGTTGATACTTACTGGGCTAAAAATGGACCTGGAGATACGACTTACAAGTTTGCTATTGGTGGAACTGACAGTGACTATCAAAAAGCCTGGTCTAGCATTCTTGGAGGGCATTAGGAATTGCCAAGAAAACTTGCAAAAAAGTAAAAAATTAGGTATAATATAGACAACTATTTGTCGTCTTACTTGGTTGAAATATTGTCCAATCAAGAGATACAGCAGTTAAATCAACGTTTTTTCGGTCAGATTTAGCTGCTATTTTTGTGCTTATTTTTAGGATTTTCAAGTGTTGTAACGCATATTTAAAGCTTCTAAAAATTCACAGAATAATTTTTTCGCTTATTATTAATCAGTTAAGTAGATCTTGATGTTTAATCACTTGTTATTGGGACAAGCAACTGAAAAAGGCAGAAGACAAATATTTAAAGTGCACGACTTGCAAAGCAGGTCTCGAATGTAGAAAAGGAGTAGAAGACTTGGCAGGACATGACGTTCAATACGGGAAACATCGTACCCGTCGTAGTTTTTCAAGAATCAAAGAAGTTCTTGATTTACCAAACTTGATTGAAATCCAAACGGATTCATTCAAAGAATTCTTGGATACTGGTCTTAAAGAGGTTTTTGAGGATGTACTTCCTATCTCAAACTTCACAGACACTATGGAATTGGAATTCGTTGGTTACGAATTGAAAGAGCCTAAGTATACACTTGAAGAAGCTCGTATCCACGATGCATCATACTCAGCACCTATCTTTGTGACTTTCCGTCTTATTAACAAAGAAACTGGTGAAATCAAAACTCAGGAAGTCTTCTTCGGAGATTTCCCTATTATGACTGAGATGGGTACTTTCATCATCAATGGTGGTGAACGTATTATCGTTTCTCAGTTGGTGCGCTCACCTGGTGTTTACTTTAACGATAAGGTTGATAAAAACGGTAAAGTGGGTTATGGATCAACAGTTATCCCTAACCGTGGGGCATGGCTTGAGCTTGAAACGGATTCAAAAGACATCGCCTACACTCGTATCGACCGTACACGTAAGATTCCATTCACAACGCTTGTGCGTGCGCTTGGATTCTCAGGTGATGACGAAATTGTTGATATCTTTGGTGATAGCGAGTTGGTTCGTAACACCATTGAAAAAGATATCCACAAAAACCCAGCAGATTCACGTACTGATGAAGCGCTTAAAGAAATTTATGAACGTCTTCGTCCAGGTGAACCAAAAACTGCCGACAGCTCACGTAGCTTGCTTGTAGCTCGTTTCTTTGATCCACGTCGTTATGACTTGGCTGCTGTTGGTCGTTACAAAGTCAACAAAAAACTTAACATCAAGACACGTCTTTTGGGACAAACAATTGCTGAAAATTTGGTAGATCCTGAAACAGGTGAAATCCTTGTTGAAGCTGGTACTGAAATGACACGTGATGTGATTGATTCAATCGCAGAATACTTGGATGGTGATTTGAACAAATTTGTATACACACCAAATGATTATGCGGTGGTTACAGAACCTGTTGTTCTTCAAAAATTCAAGGTTGTTGCACCAAATGATCCAGATCGTGTGGTTACAATTGTTGGTAATGCCAATCCAGATGACAAAGTTCGTGCTTTGACAACAGCGGATATCTTGGCTGAAATGAGCTACTTCCTCAACCTTGCTGAAGGTATCGGTAAAGTTGACGATATCGACCACCTTGGTAACCGTCGTATCCGTGCCGTTGGTGAATTGCTTGCTAACCAATTCCGTATTGGTTTGGCTCGTATGGAACGTAACGTACGTGAGCGTATGTCAGTTCAAGATAACGAAGTCTTGACACCACAACAAATCATCAATATTCGCCCTGTAACCGCAGCTGTTAAAGAATTCTTCGGTTCTTCACAGTTGTCACAGTTCATGGACCAACACAACCCATTGTCAGAGTTGTCACACAAACGTCGTTTGTCAGCCTTGGGACCTGGTGGTTTGACACGTGACCGTGCCGGATATGAAGTTCGTGACGTGCACTACACGCACTACGGTCGTATGTGTCCAATTGAAACACCTGAAGGACCTAACATCGGTTTGATCAATAACTTGTCTTCATACGGACACCTTAACAAGTATGGTTTCATTCAAACACCATATCGTAAGGTTGACCGTGCAACTGGTAAAGTAACCAACGAAGTAGTTTGGTTGACTGCCGACGAAGAAGATGAGTACACAGTTGCTCAGGCTAACTCTAAATTGAACGAAGATGGAACATTTGCAGAAGAAATCGTTATGGGTCGTCATCAAGGTAATAACCAAGAGTACCCATCACACCTTGTAGATTTCGTGGATGTTTCTCCTAAACAGGTAGTTGCCGTTGCGACAGCATGTATTCCTTTCTTGGAAAACGATGACTCTAACCGTGCCCTCATGGGTGCCAACATGCAACGTCAGGCTGTGCCTTTGATTGACCCTAAAGCACCTTATGTTGGTACTGGTATGGAATATCAAGCTGCCCACGATTCAGGAGCTGCAGTTATCGCTCAACACGACGGTAAAGTTGTCTACTCTGATGCTGATAAAGTTGAAGTTCGTCGTGAAGATGGTTCTCTTGATGTTTATACTATTCAAAAATTCCGTCGTTCAAACTCAGGTACTGCCTATAACCAACGTACTTTGGTTAAGGTTGGCGATATTGTTGAAAAAGGTGACTTTATCGCTGACGGTCCATCTATGGAAGGTGGAGAAATGGCCCTCGGTCAAAACCCTATCGTCGCTTACATGACATGGGAAGGTTACAACTTCGAGGATGCCGTTATCATGAGTGAGCGTCTTGTGAAAGATGACGTTTATACATCTGTTCACTTGGAAGAATTCGAATCAGAAACACGCGATACAAAGCTTGGGCCTGAAGAAATTACACGCGAATTGCCAAACGTTGGTGAAGAAGCCCTCAAAGACCTTGACGAAATGGGTATTATCCGTATCGGTGCTGAGGTTAAAGAAGGTGACATTCTTGTTGGTAAGGTAACACCTAAGGGTGAAAAAGACCTTTCTGCTGAAGAACGTCTTCTCCACGCTATCTTTGGTGATAAATCTCGTGAAGTACGTGATACATCACTCCGTGTACCTCACGGTGGTGATGGTGTCGTTCGTGATGTTAAAATCTTCACACGTGCAAACGGTGATGAATTGCAATCAGGTGTTAACATGCTTGTTCGTGTTTACATCGCTCAAAAACGTAAGATCAAGGTCGGAGATAAGATGGCCGGTCGTCACGGTAACAAAGGGGTTGTTTCTCGTATTGTTCCTGTTGAAGACATGCCTTACCTTCCAGACGGTACACCGGTTGATATCATGTTGAACCCTCTTGGGGTGCCATCACGTATGAACATCGGTCAGGTTATGGAACTTCACCTTGGTATGGCTGCTCGTAACTTGGGTATCCACATCGCAACACCAGTCTTTGATGGAGCAAGCTCAGAAGACCTTTGGGATACTGTTCGTGAAGCAGGTATGGATAGTGATGCTAAGACAATCCTTTACGATGGACGTACAGGTGAACCATTTGATAACCGTGTGTCAGTTGGTGTCATGTACATGATCAAACTTCACCACATGGTTGATGATAAACTTCACGCTCGTTCAGTAGGTCCTTACTCACTTGTTACCCAACAACCTCTTGGTGGTAAAGCACAATTTGGTGGACAACGTTTCGGTGAGATGGAGGTTTGGGCCCTTGAAGCTTATGGTGCATCAAATATCCTTCAAGAAATCTTGACTTACAAGTCAGATGACGTTAACGGACGTTTGAAAGCCTATGAAGCTATCACTAAAGGTAAACCAATTCCAAAACCAGGTGTACCAGAATCATTCCGAGTACTTGTTAAAGAATTGCAATCACTTGGTCTTGATATGCGTGTCCTTGATGAGGATGACTACGAAGTTGAATTGCGTGATCTTGATGAAGGTGAAGACGACGATGTCATGCACGTCGATGATCTTGAAAAAGCACGTGTACAACAAGCCAAAGAAGCAGCTGAATTAGAAAAAGCTAAAGAAGAAGCTTCAGATAAAACAGAATAAAATAAGCTTTAGAGAGGGAGTTCACACTCTCTGCTAAGGTAGCTGATAAAGGTGAGAATAGCGCTGCTATTGTCAATAGAACAAAAGAAAGGTAATACTAGTGGTTGACGTAAATCGATTTAAAAGTATGCAAATCACACTAGCTTCACCAACTAAGGTCCGTTCATGGTCTTATGGTGAAGTTAAGAAACCTGAAACAATCAACTACCGTACGCTCAAACCAGAACGCGAAGGTCTCTTCGACGAAGTAATCTTTGGTCCTACTAAAGACTGGGAATGTGCGTGTGGAAAATACAAACGTATCCGTTATAAAGGTATCGTTTGTGACCGCTGTGGTGTTGAAGTAACACGTGCTAAGGTTCGCCGTGAACGTATGGGTCACATCGAGTTGAAAGCACCAGTATCACACATCTGGTACTTCAAGGGAATCCCTTCTCGTATGGGATTGACTTTGGACATGAGCCCTCGTGCGCTTGAAGAAGTTATCTACTTCGCAGCTTACGTGGTTATCGATCCAAAGGAAACACCACTTGAACCAAAATCTCTCTTGACAGAACGTGAATATCGTGAAAAATTGCAAGAGTATGGACATGGTTCATTTGTCGCTAAAATGGGTGCAGAAGCTATCCAAGATCTCTTGAAACAAGTGGATTTGGAAGCTGAAATTGCTGAACTCAAAGAAGAGTTGAAGACAGCAACTGGTCAAAAACGTGTTAAAGCTGTGCGTCGTTTGGACGTTCTTGATGCCTTCTATAAGTCTGGTAACAAACCAGAATGGATGGTTCTTAACATTTTGCCAGTATTGCCACCAGACCTTCGTCCAATGGTTCAATTGGATGGTGGACGCTTTGCGGCATCTGACTTGAACGATCTTTATCGTCGTGTTATCAACCGTAACAACCGTTTGGCTCGTTTGCTTGAATTGAATGCCCCAGGTATCATCGTGCAAAACGAAAAACGTATGTTGCAAGAAGCGGTAGATGCCCTTATCGATAATGGACGTCGTGGTCGTCCAATTACTGGACCAGGTAGTCGTCCACTTAAATCTTTGAGTCACATGCTTAAAGGTAAACAAGGTCGTTTCCGTCAAAACTTGCTTGGTAAACGTGTTGACTTCTCTGGACGTTCCGTTATCGCCGTTGGTCCAACACTTAAAATGTACCAATGTGGTGTGCCACGTTTGATGGCCATCGAACTTTTCAAACCATTCGTGATGCGTGAAATCGTTGCGCGTGAATACGCAGGTAACGTGAAAGCCGCTAAACGTATGGTTGAACGTGGTGATGAACGTATTTGGGATATTCTTGAAGATGTTATCAAGGAACACCCAGTACTTCTTAACCGCGCACCTACCCTCCACCGTTTGGGTATCCAGGCCTTTGAACCTGTCTTGATTGATGGTAAGGCCCTTCGTCTTCACCCATTGGTATGTGAGGCCTACAATGCCGACTTTGACGGTGACCAAATGGCCATCCACGTTCCATTGTCTGAAGAAGCTCAAGCTGAAGCACGTTTGCTCCTTCTTGCGGCTGAACACATCCTTAACCCTAAAGACGGTAAACCGGTCGTAACGCCATCTCAGGATATGGTTCTTGGTAACTACTACTTGACTATGGAAGAAGAAGGCCGTGAGGGTGAAGGTATGGTCTTCAAGGATATTGATGAGGCAGTTATGGCTTATCGTAATGGTTATGTTCACTTGCATAGCCGTGTAGGTATTGCAGTAGACAGCATGCCTGATAAACCTTGGAAAGAAAACCAACTTCACAAGATTTTGGTTACAACTGTTGGTAAGATCCTCTTTAACTCGATCATCCCAGCAGAAATTCCATATCTTCAAGAAACAACAAATGAGAACTTGACAGATAGTACACCAGATAAGTACTTCCTTGAACCAGGTCAAGATATCCAAACAGTTATTGATGGTTTGGAAATTAATGCACCATTCAAGAAGAAAAATCTTGGTAACATCATCGCTGAAACCTTCAAACGTCTTCGTACGACTGAAACATCAGCCTTCCTTGACCGTTTGAAAGACCTTGGTTACTACCACTCAACACTTGCTGGTTTGACAGTGGGTATCGCCGATATCCCAGTTATCGATAACAAACAAGAAATTATCGATGCTGCTCACCACCGTGTTGAAGAAATTAACAAGGCCTTCCGTCGTGGTTTGATGACAGATGATGACCGTTATGTTGCTGTTACAACAACATGGCGTGAAGCGAAAGAAGCCCTTGAAAAACGTCTGATTGAAACACAAGATCCTAAGAACCCAATCGTTATGATGATGGACTCAGGAGCTCGTGGTAACATCTCTAACTTCTCCCAACTTGCCGGTATGCGTGGTTTGATGGCCGCTCCTAACGGACGTATCATGGAATTGCCTATCCTTTCAAACTTCCGTGAAGGTTTGAGCGTTTTGGAAATGTTCTTCTCTACTCACGGTGCGCGTAAAGGTATGACCGATACGGCCCTTAAGACAGCCGATTCAGGTTACCTTACTCGTCGTTTGGTTGACGTTGCCCAAGATGTTATCATCCGTGAAGACGACTGTGGAACAGACCGTGGTCTTCTCATCCGTGCGATTACTGATGGTAAAGAAGTTACGGAAACACTTGAAGAACGTCTTCAAGGTCGTTACACTAAGAAATCAGTTAAGAATCCTACAACAGGTGAAGTAATCGTAGGTCCAGATACTTTGATTACTGAAGACATGGCTGCTGCTATTGTCAATGCTGGTGTTGAAGAAGTAACTATCCGTTCAGTCTTTACATGTAACACACGTCACGGTGTCTGCCGTCACTGTTACGGTATCAACTTGGCAACAGGTGATGCGGTTGAAGTTGGTGAAGCAGTTGGTACTATCGCCGCTCAATCTATCGGGGAACCTGGTACACAGCTTACTATGCGTACCTTCCACACCGGTGGGGTAGCCTCAAATACCGATATCACACAGGGTCTTCCACGTATCCAGGAAATCTTTGAAGCACGTAATCCTAAAGGGGAAGCGGTTATCACTGAAGTTAAGGGTACTGTTATTGAAATCGAAGAAGATGCTGCAACACGTACTAAGAAAGTCTTCGTTCAAGGTAAGACTGGAATGGGTGAATACGTTGTTCCATTTACAGCTCGTATGAAAGTTGAAGTTGGTGACGAAGTACACCGTGGTGCGGCCTTGACAGAAGGTTCAATCCAACCTAAACGTCTCCTTGAAGTACGTGATACCTTGTCAGTTGAAACTTATCTTCTTGCAGAAGTACAAAAAGTTTACCGTAGCCAAGGGGTAGAAATCGGTGACAAACACGTCGAAGTAATGGTTCGTCAAATGCTTCGTAAAGTACGTGTTATGGATCCAGGTGATACAGATCTCCTTCCAGGTACACTTATGGACATTTCTGACTTCACAGATGCTAACAAGGATATTGTTATCTCTGGTGGTATTCCTGCAACATCTCGTCCAGTCCTTCTTGGTATTACGAAAGCCTCACTTGAAACAAATTCATTCTTGTCAGCGGCTTCCTTCCAAGAAACAACACGTGTCCTTACAGATGCAGCTATCCGTGGTAAGAAAGACCATCTCCTTGGTCTTAAAGAAAATGTTATCATTGGTAAGACTATCCCTGCTGGTACAGGTATGGCTCGTTACCGTAACATTGAACCACTTTCAGTTAACGAAGTTGAAGTTATTGAAAACATTGCTGTTGATGAAGCAATTGTGGAATCATCTGAAGACTAAAATGAAAGCAAAAGAACTCACAATGAATTGTGGGTTCTTTTCGTATTTATATGACTAGAATATCTTCTATTTTTGATAAATATAAAATATAAGACCATTTTTTTTATCTTTTCCAGAAAATTTTGTATAATAAGAACACCAAAGATGAAGTGAGAAAGAAAAATGTACCAAGTAGTTGAAATGAAAGGGGATTTGGAACCGTGGTGGTTCCTAGAAGGATGGCAAGAGGATATCATCAGTACTAAGGAATTTGAAAATTTTTACGATGCCCTCAAGTACTATAAAAAACTTTGGTTTGCGATGGAAGAAACCTTGCCAAGTTATATCAGCCGTAGTAGTGTCATGACTGCTTTTTGGGATCAAGAGGATAAGCACTGGTGTGAGGAGTGTGACGAATACCTGCAGGTCTATCAATCGATTGCTCTTTTGGATGATTGGCAGGAAATTCCTGAGGAAAAATACCGTCCGGGATATGAAAAGCGAAATGACCTTCCAAATCATGCCCACTGTAAAATTAAACGTTAAATAATCCAGAAGCTCGAAAATTTCGAGCTTTTTTTCATTTTCTTAAACTTTTTACGAATAGGTCTATGAGGAGGTCCTTATGGTAACAGAATTTGCTAAGGAAATGATCAAAAATGCTGATAGTTGTGGGGCTCAAGACATCTATGTCATTCCACGTCAGGAAAATTATGAGCTCTATATGCGAGTTGGCCAGGAGAGGAGATTAATTGATGTATATCGGCCTGATTTCATGGCTAGTCTTATTGGTCACTTTAAATTTGTGGCGGGAATGATGGTGGGTGAGAAGCGTAGGAGTCAACTAGGTTCCTGTGACTATGATTGTGGTGATGGTCAAAGGGTTTCTCTGCGTTTGTCTACCGTAGGGGATTATCGCGGCTTAGAAAGTTTAGTTATTCGTGTTCTACATTCTGAACGTCGAGAATTAGTGTACTGGAATCAAGGAATCCAGCCTATTATGGATGCTTTGGATTATCGTGGCTTATATCTCTTTGCAGGTCCCGTTGGTTCTGGAAAGACTACGCTTATGCATGAGTTGGTTCAGGAGCGTTTTAAGGGGCAGCAGGTGATTTCGATTGAGGATCCTGTGGAAATCAAACAGGATAATGTCTTGCAACTCCAGGTGAATCAAGCAATTGACATGACCTATGATAATTTGATTAAGCTATCATTACGTCACCGCCCGGATGTTTTGATTATTGGAGAAATTCGAGATAAGGAGACTGCTCGAGCGGTTATTAGAGCTAGTCTGACGGGAGTGACTGTTCTTTCAACTATTCACGCAAAGAGTGTGGCAGGTGTTTATGAGCGTCTTCTGGACCTTGGTGTAGATAAGTCCGAGTTGGATAATGCCCTTCAAGGGATTGCCTACATGCGTCTGATTAAGGGAGGAGGTGTGATTGATTTTGCCAGTGAAAATTTCCAAAGCCATTCGTCAACCAACTGGAACCAGCAGTTGGAAGGCTTGGTTAAACAAGGATATCTCACTGAAGGGGATATCCAAGGGGAAAAAATTAAAGATTAATCAGCAACTCAAGGTTATCCAGCTTTTCAAACAACTTTTAAAGGCAGGGTTTACCTTGACTGAAATCGTAGCCTTTTTGGAGCGAAGTCACTTGTTGAAAGAATCGTCCTTGTCTCTTATGAAAGCGAGCTTAATGCGAGGCGACAGGTTGGACCAGATGTTTGCGTCAGTAGGTTTTTCGGACAATATTGTTACTCAGATTGCCCTTGCTGATAAGCACGGTAATCTTCTAGGGAGTTTAACCAAGATTGAAACCTACATGCTTCGTATGACCAAGGTTCGTAAGAAACTCATGGAGGTAGCGACCTATCCTATTCTACTTCTGGGTTTCCTGATTCTGATTATGTTGGGGCTCAAAAATTATCTTCTGCCTCAACTGTTAGAGGGGGATGGTAAGGAGAATTGGGCTGTACAGTTGGTTCAAATTTTTCCCCAGCTCTTTTTTGTGACTTTGTGCGGACTTCTTGTATTAAGCTTAATTCTCTATCTATGGGTGAAACGCCAGTCAGCCCTTGTCTTTTATCGACGAATGGCAAAAATCCCTTTTATAGGCCAAACTGTCAGGCTATATACGACTGCCTATTATGCTAGAGAATGGGGAAATCTCTTAGGGCAAGGTATTGACTTGCTAGACTTAGTTGCTCTAATGAAAGAGCAAAAGTCCAAGCTTTTTCGTGAGCTGGGGGCTGATTTAGAGGAAGCCTTGATGCTAGGACAGAGTTTTCCTGACCGAATTGCTACTCACCCATTTTTCACTAAGGAGCTATCCTTAATTATTGCTTATGGAGAGGCCAATGCTAGGTTGGGCTATGAGTTAGAAGTCTATGCTGAAGAGGTTTGGCAGGCTTTCTTTAACCGTCTTAATAAGGCAACAACCTTTGTGCAACCCCTCATTTTTGTTATTGTTGCTGTCGTGATTGTAATGATCTATGCAGCTATGCTATTACCAATGTATCAAAATATGGAAGGAATGATGTCATGAAATTGATGTTGAAAAAATTGAATGCCGTAAAATTACGTGCTTTTACGCTGATTGAAATGCTGGTCGTGCTTCTCATTATCAGTATTCTCCTCTTACTTTTTGTTCCTAACTTGAGTAAGCAGAAGGATTCTGTTAAAGAGACTGGAAATGCGGCTGTGGTCAAGGTCGTGGACTCTCAAGCAGAACTTTATGAAATGAAAAATAATAAGACAGCTAGTTTAGCAGCTCTTGTTTCAGAAGGTCAAATCACGCAAAAACAGGCAGATTCATACAATGATTACTATGCGAAACATGGTGGCGAAAGCCGCTCAGTGGCCAATTAGAGCCTTTACCTTGTTGGAGAG
Source organism: Streptococcus sp. SR4 (assembly GCF_000517725.1). NCBI lineage: Bacteria > Bacillati > Bacillota > Bacilli > Lactobacillales > Streptococcaceae > Streptococcus > Streptococcus sp. SR4. The sequence continues at coordinate 50,995 of NZ_AZYW01000019.1, forward strand.
TCTGGTGACTCTAGCAGTGGTTGCCTTTCTCACTCTGAGTTTATCAGGCTCAGTCACAGGTATTTTTCAGCAGGTTGAGACTAATCTTTTTTATCTGCGCTTTGAGTACCTATACCGAGATAGTCAGCGCTTGGCAGCGGCGGAAGGGTCCAATGTTGAATTGCAGTTGTCCAAGGATAAAATCAGTAACGGAAAATCAAGTCTGGTGATTCCTAAAAATATACATCTGGATAAGGGGCAGACGCTAGTGTTTGATGCCAAAGGAGGCAACTCTAGCCTCACAAAGATTCGTTTTTCAAGTGATAAGGAGGTGGTGACCTATCAGCTTAACATGGGCAGCGGTAAATATAAAAAGACGGTCTCTTAGAGGCTATATTCTTATCGAAAGTTTGGTAGCAATGGCTGTCTTAGTACTCGTCAGTGGTCTTATCTTGGATCAGATCAATACCAATCGTAGGCTAATGGCTAGGAATCTCCACCAACAGGAGGTCTTGAGTGTGGCAACCATGGCAGTTCAGACAAAACAGGATCAGTTGACCTTAAATGGGATCACAGTGACGGTAAAACGTAGCCAGCAAGGTATCGCGGTTTATGAATCAGGAAAGGAGATTATTCATGTCTCTCAATAGCAAGGTTCGTGCTTTTACCCTCTTGGAATGTCTAGTAGCTCTATTGGTGATTGCTGGTTCAATTCAAGTTTATCAAGGTCTGACTACAGTATTGGTGAGCAATGTTAAGCAGGTCAAACAACAAGAAAACCAAGACTGGCTCCTATTTGTCCAACAAATGGAGGCAGAATTAGAAGGTTGTCAGTTGGTAAAGGTAGAGGGGAACAAACTCTATGTCAAGCAGGATAATCAAGACTTAGCTTTTGGACTTTCAAGTGCTACTGATTTTCGAAAAACAAATGCTGACGGTCGAGGTTACCAACCCATGCTTTTCAATGTAAAAGCTAGTACAATTAGCCAAAATAACCAGATAGTCACCATCCAAGTGACTCTTAAAAATGGGCTACAAAGGAGTTTTGTTTATGCTTTTGAAAAAACAGGTTAGGGGAGGCGTTCTTCTCTACGCTCTTTTTATGGCTGGCATTTTCACACTTCTTCTGCATGTTTATCTGGAGCGGGTGGTTGCTAGCTCTAGACAGAACCAAGCGCAAATGATCTCCAGTCAGAGTCGTCTCATGGCAGAGATGACCATGGACTTGGCGGACAAGGAAGCAGGTGCTTTTAGTTTTTCTCAGGGAACTACGACTTACGAGGTTAAGGACAAACAAGTGATTGTTAGAGTTGCCAGTAAAGGCCAAATCAAGACCTATCGTTATGTGAAGAAGCAGGAGCAGAAATAGAAATTCTCTTTCCTTTTTGATATGATAGAAGGACGGAGGAAATCATGAATTTTGAAGCAATTGAGACAGCCTTTGAGCTGTTGTTAGAAAATGTCCAAACCATTGAAAATGATCTTGGAACCCATGCTTACGATGCGCTTATTGAGCAAAATTCCTATTATTTGGGGGCTGAGGTAGCTAATGAAGTCATCATCAAAAACAACAAGAAATTACGTGCCCTTAATCTAAGCAAAGAGGAGTGGCGTCGTGCTTTTCAGTTCTTGTTTATCAAGCTAGGGCAATTGGAAGCCTTACAAGCCAATCACCAGTTTACACCTGATGCTATTGGATTTATCATTCTTTACCTACTTGAAGGTTTGACCAAGGACGACCAATTAGATGTTTTGGAGATTGGTTCGGGGACAGGAAACTTGGCTGAAACTCTTCTAAATAATAGTCAGAAAACCCTTAATTATATGGGAATGGAAGTTGACGATCTCCTTATCGATTTGTCAGCTAGTATTGCTGATGTGGTGAATTCAAGTGCAGTTTACATTCAAGAAGATGCTGTTCGACCACATATTCTCAAAGAGAGTGATGTTATTATTAGTGACCTACCTGTTGGTTACTACCCTAATGATGAAATTGCGAGTCGTTTCAAGGTTGCAGCAACTGGTGAACACACCTATGCCCATCACCTTCTCATGGAGCAATCACTCAAGTACTTGAAGAAAGATGGTATTGCTATTCTTTTGGCACCAACTAATCTTTTGACAAGCCCACAAAGTGATTTGCTTAAGAAATGGCTATCAGGCTATGCTGATATTATTGCCGTTATCACTCTTCCAGAAGCAGCTTTTGGCAATAAACATAACATGAAGTCTATCTTTGTGCTTAAAAAACAAACTGAAAATGCTCCTGAGACCTTTGTTTATCCACTTAGCGATTTGCAAAACCCAGAGGTCCTCAAAGATTTTACAGAGAATTTCCAAAAATGGAAATCAGATAATTCCATTTTCTAGCAAAACATGTTAGAATAGGACTATATTATTGAAAGCGTTTTACAAAGAGGTGGCTTATGACAAAAACAATAGCAATTAATGCAGGAAGCTCAAGCTTGAAATGGCAACTATATGAGATGCCAGATGAAGTTGTTCTTGCTAAGGGTTTGATTGAACGTATCGGCTTGAAAGATTCTGTTTCAACAGTAAAATTTGATGACCGTTCAGAATCGCAAACTCTAGATATTGCTGACCATGTTCAGGCAGTAAAAATCTTGCTTGATGATTTGATTCGTTTTGATATTATCAAGAGCTATGATGAAATTACAGGTGTTGGTCACCGTGTGGTTGCTGGTGGAGAATATTTCAAAGAATCAAGCTTGGTGGATGAAGATGCCTTGGCTAAGATTGAAGAATTGTCAGCCTTAGCACCTTTACACAATCCAGGTGCAGCTTCAGGGATTCGTGCCTTTAAGGAGCTCCTCCCAGATATTACAAGTGTTGCTGTTTTTGATACAGCCTTCCATACATCTATGCCGGAAGTGGCCTACCGTTATCCAGTGCCTAATCGTTACTATACAGACTACCAAGTCCGTAAGTATGGAGCACACGGAACTAGCCACCAATATGTTTCTCAAGAAGCAGCTAAGTTGTTAGGTAAACCAATTGAAGAAACTAAGATTATCACAGCCCATGTGGGAAATGGTGTTTCAATTACTGCCGTTGATGGTGGTAAATCAGTAGACACATCAATGGGATTGACACCACTTGGTGGCGTTATGATGGGAACACGTACAGGGGATCTTGACCCTGCGATTATTCCATTCGTTATCGATCGTGAGCCTGAAATGGCAGATGCTGAGCGTATTCGTCACGTCTTTAATAAGGAATCAGGTCTCCTTGGTATTTCTGAAAAATCAAGCGATATGCGTGATATCATTGCTGGAAAAAATGCTGGTGATGAAAAATGTGCCTTGGCCTATGATCTTTATGTGGATCGTTTGCGTAAATATATCGCTCAATACTTTGGCGTTTTGAACGGAGCGGATGCGATTGTCTTTACAGCAGGTATTGGTGAAAACTCTGCAGAAGTTCGTGCTTCAGTTTTGGATGGTCTCACATGGTTTGGTATTGAAGTGGATCCTGAAAAGAATGTCTTTGGACATGTAGGCGACATTACAACAGCAGAGTCAGCTGTTAAAGTATTTGTTATCCCAACAGATGAAGAGTTGGTGATTGCGCGTGATGTTGAGCGCCTTAAAACTAAATAAGTTATCAAAAATTTGATAAGACCAGAAAAGTTGGCTGAGTGATTGGCTAGCTTTTTTGAATGCACTGACAGAATCATTCGAATATTTCTATTTATGTGTAATTCTATAAGTAAAGAAAACTTTACAAAAAATGTAAAAAAGACTTTACAAAACATGTAAAGTGAACTATACTATAAATGTAAAGTTAACTTAACAAAGAAAAGTAAGGAGTTTAACTATTTGAGAATAAACGATAAGGTTGAGGTGCCACATGGAAACAAAAATTCAGGAACTTCGCAAGGCTAATAAGATTAGTCAGGCAGAGTTAGCAGATGAGATGGGGGTCACGAGGCAGACCATCATTTCACTCGAAAAAGGTCGCTATAATGCGTCGTTGGAACTGGCTTTTAAAATTGCTAGATATTTTGGAAAGACTATTGAAGAAGTCTTTATTTTTGAGGAAGATTAAGGAGAAAAGATATGTTTAAACAAGTCATGAAGAAAATTGGTGTTATTGTTTTAGCGCTCACTCTACTAATCTTAGATTTAACACTATTAGGTGCTTTCCCGCTACTTACTCAGGATGGTAAGTTTTTACTTGTGGAGCAAATAGGTTACGGTATTTGGGCATTAGGGAGTTTGGCTATTTTTATCGTGATTGCTTATAGATTTAAACTCTTATCGCTTAAAGAGATTAATTGGAGACGTCTCGTTGCGATTGCTTCTCTTAATCTCGTCATCTTTTTCCTAGGTGATCTTCTAGGGTATTTTATTGGTCAGTTAACACACAATGCGACTATGGAAAATCAAGATGCTTTAAATGCTATCTTTGCCCACGTACCATTCTATCTTTACCTAGTAGTCGCCGGTTTTATTATTCCGATTATGGAAGAAATCATTTTTAGAGGACTCTTAGCCAAGGTGCTCTTTGGAAAATACTTTAAGACGGGTCTTGTTATTTCCAGTCTTCTCTTTATGGCTGGTCACTCAGCATTTACGCTTCAGACAATTGTCATCTATGGTATTATGTCAGCTGGTCTTGCGATAACATATTATAAGACTAAGCGTATCGAGTACAGTATGGGTGTTCATATCTTAAACAATAGCATAAGTGTACTACTCAGTCTTTTCGTTTAAGGTAAATAAGTGTTTAAAGTTGTCAGTGAAAAAAGTTATATTGCTCTTATAAAGGATAATAAAGGGAGTGTTAAGATATGTTAATAAAAATGTTATTAGGAAATAGAAAAACAGAGGCCGAATTTAAGAAATACATTACACGAGTAGCCTGCTCTTTCTTTTCTTTGGGTATTTTGGGATTATTTATTGTTCGCTCTAACAGTCTTAGTGATTATGCTCTAGGATTAGTATTGGGATTTACCATTGGGGTTTATGCCTTGTCAATCTATTATTTTGCTATACTTACCCATCCTAAACGTCTTCATCGGATGTATATTGCTGCCTACGATGAGCGAAATAAACAGATTTTAATGGCGACAGCAGTTGCAACACTGGTTCTGGAGTTTTTGCTTATCTTTGTTTTAATCGCCTTATATGCCTTTGTTAATCTTCAGTTGCCCTATGTTACAGTCTTATCTGTCTTGCTCTATGGCTTAGTATTGGGATTTGCCCTTATTCGTCTCATTCTATCTAAAATAGGATGAGAGCCTATATTATCTTGGAAAACTCCTCTTTCGTTTTCTTTTTGTCTTGTCAAATAAGTTATGTTGTATTATAATAAAAGTACAAACAGATGATGAAAAGAGGTGGATTCTCATGAACAAAGGGTCAATTCTCAAACGCTTTCTTTATTTTTTACTAGCTTTCCTAATACTAATTATTGATCAAGTTCCAACCATCTATTTAGGTGTCAAAGATATAAGGCTGGTCTGTCTCTTAATTTTTATCTTGCTTCTTATGAGCGCAGGAGCTCTTTTCTTAGGAAAACGTCTTGGGCTTTTCGAAGGCTTTAAGGCCCTTTCTTCCCTGAAGGCCTGGGGTATGATTGGCTTGACCTACCTAGGTATTTATATCGTTACTAGGATTGGTTCTATAGTCATGATGATGGAAGGTGTTAGTAATAGCACCAATCAGGCAGCCATAGAAAATGCCCATATGAATCCCTTCCTTCTCATAACGTTTACAGTAATTATGGCACCAATTGTGGAAGAGCTGGTTTTTCGCGGGCTCCTCATGGGACGCGTCTTTAATCCAGATTCTATTGTTGGCTTGATTGTTAGTAGTTTACTTTTTGGCCTTGTTCATATGCCGAATAGTATCGGTGTTTGGATTGTATATGCAGGTATGGGTCTTGCCCTTGGAATAGCATATCGTAAGTTTCAAAAGTTAGAGTACTGTATCATGGCCCATATCATTAACAATAGTATTGCGGTTTCAATGTTGTTACTCTTACAATTTTTAGCGCCATATATCAAATAAAGCTCGGAAGATTCCGAGCTTTTTTCTTATAGTTTTTTGGCTTTAGCAATGGTTGTATCAATACTTGAAACCACACTATGGGTGAGGCCTGTACGCTCAAGGTCCATGAGACCGGCGATAGTAGTCCCACCAGGGCTACATACCTTGTCAATAAGATCATGTGGACTGTCGCTACCAAGACTGAGATTTTCAGCAGTAGCTAGAACCGTCTGTGTGGCAATGGTCAGAGCGACCTGCTTACTTAGGCCGTTTTTGACACCAGCCTTGGCTAGAGCCTCGATAAAGAGGGAGATGTAGGCAGGGCTAGAACCCGCTAGGGCAGTAAAGGTATCAAAGTCTTTCTCAGCCAATTCAACAGTGGTTCCAAAACTGTCTGTGATTTCCTTGGCAACTGCCAAAAGGTCCTCGGATACCTTATCATTAGTGCAAAGACCAGTAGTGCTTTTGAGAATCTGAGCATTAAGGTTCGGCATGATACGAATAAGAGGAAGGTCTGGACTGGTGAGGGAAGCGAGGCGTTCCAAGGTCACTCCAGCAGCCATACTTATGATAGGTTGATGGAAATTGAGATCGGCTAGTACCTTATCAAACATTTGAGGTTTGATACCAAGGATGACCAGGTCAGCATTATCCAACAATTCCTGATGGGAAGCAGCCGCTTCAACCTCTAGTTCCTCTGCAATCTGGCGTGAACGAGCCAAGGAAGACCCTGAAATAATGATACGATGTGAGCTTGTATTTAGGCCGTTGATAATGGCTGTCGCCATTTTTCCGACACCGATAAAACCTATAATCATGGGTTACTCCTTGTCTTAGTAGTTTTTAATTAAATCTACTGTTGAGCGATCCAACTTCTTAACAATAGCTTGTAAGAAGGCCTGTGCTTCTAGGAAGTCATCCATCGCATAAAGGGTTTGGTGCGAGTGAATGTAGCGGGCACAAACACCGATAGTTGTTGATGGAACACCAGCATTCTGCAAGTGAGCGGCACCAGCATCTGTTCCGCCCGCAGCACAGTAGTATTGGTATTTGATACCAGCTTCTTCAGCAGTAGTTAAAAGGAAATCTTTCATATTTGGCAACATGATGTGACCTGGATCGAAGAAACGAATAAGGGTACCATCACCTACCTTACCTTGATTACCATAGATATCCCCTGCAGGAGAACAGTCCACTGCAAAGAAAACTTCAGGATCAAATTTAGTGGTAGAGACATGAGCACCACGTAAACCAACCTCTTCTTGAACATTGGCACCAGCGATTAGAGTATTGTTGAGTTCTTGATCCTTAACGTTTTCCAAGAGTTCACGAATCATGAGAACACCATAACGGTTATCCCAAGCTTTAGAAATGACATTCTTTTGATTGGCTGTGAGAATCGTTTCTGATTCAGGAATGATGACATCACCTGGGAAAACGCCGTAGGCATTTGCTTCTTCTTGGTTGGCAAAACCAGCATCAAAGACGATATCAGAAACACTGGGAAGACTTGAAGCCCCACCGCTAGCACGTAAGAAATGAGGTGGCACTGAACCTGAGATGACAGGATAGGTACGGCCGTCACGAGTGTGTAGAGTGAAGCGTTGTGAGCTGACAACAAGTGGGTTCCAACCACCAAGTTCAACGACACGGAAAGTTCCGTCTGCTTTGATTTCCTTAATCATAAACCCAACTTCATCCATGTGGGCAGCCACAAGCACCTTAGGGGCATTTTCTGCCTGGCTATGCTTGATACCGAAAATACCACCGAGACCATCTGTTTGGACCTCGTCTACAAGTGGAGTGATGTTGTTGCGAAGGTAGTCGCGTACAGGAGCTTCAAAGCCTGAAGTAGCACTGAGCTCGGTTACTTCTTTAATTTTGTCAAATAGGGTAGTCATAAAATCCTCCTTGAGTAGTACTTGCTACTATTTTAGCACGATTCTCAAGAGATAGGTAGCCTCTCCCCATTCGTCTAAAATTATGGTAAAATGTTTCTTATGAAACGTAAAACATTGGCCTTGTTTGCTGGAGGCGTAGGAGCTTTAGGTCTCTTGGCAATGGCAGAGAAGTATAGACAGTCACGTGCAGAAATGAAGAAGGCTGCATTAATCCAAGATATTAGACAAGAATTATCTCACTTGGGGACTATCGCAGTCCTTTATACAAATCCCACTGATAAGGAAAATCCAGGACTTACAGGAGGTATCGTCTTAGAGGATGGACGTTCCTATAGCTTTGTTTATGCAGAGGATATCTTGACCTATGAGGAGGAGCAGGCATGATTATTCCTAAGAATCTTGAAGAATTGGCAAGCTATGTTGAAAGTGATCAAAAGGTGGTTTTCTTTTTCACTGCTGATTGGTGTCCAGACTGCCAGTTCATCTATCCCGTTATGCCTGAAATTGAAGCCCTCCATCCAGATATGACCTTTGTGCGTGTTAACCGTGATGATTATATGGCTTTGGCACAAACTTGGAATATCTTTGGTATTCCAAGTTTTGTCGTGACTCAGAAAGGTCAGGAATTGGGACGCTTGGTCAATAAAGCTCGTAAAACCAAAGAAGAAATCAATGCCTTTTTGTCGGAGATTTAAAAGATGAAAATCAATCACTTTCCTAATATCTCTCTTGATATTTCAGAAACTAAAGAAAAGTATCTGACAGAAAAAAATGAGGAGATTATCGAAGAATTATGCCAAATTTTAGTAGAGCATTCCAAAATTGAAAGTGATATCTTCCTAAAACACCAAGAAATAAACACTTACAAAAAGGAAAATAATCTTCCTACACATCAAACTATTCCTGGAGAAATGGAGTTATTTGATGAATTTAAAGAGAAGTTGACTCCTTTAGCTCAAAAATACTTGACTGATAACTGTTATAAAAGAGGTTTTTCAGCTTCTTTTGGTTCTCCAGGCACCTATGATTTTGTGTTAGAGCCCTGTCGAGTTAAGTTTATTATGAAGAGTAAGGCTAAGATGTTTCTCGAATTTTCTTATGGGAATGACTTTTGGTACCATAAACAATTTATCGTAAAATTAACAGAGAGTGACTGGAAAATTGACAAGATTAGTTATCGCTATGGTAGTAATGACGATTCTTGGCATGTCAGTCGATTTTAAAATCTATAAAAGAACTATTGAAGGAGAACCCATGATTTTTGCATACAATAAGGAACAAGTTGGCGACGTTTTGTTGGTTATCTTGGAAGATACTAAGGACATCAAACGTAGCGTAGAACGTAAAGGTAAAGTGGCGCGTGTCACAGCTGATGAAACAGGTAAGACTCTTGCTTGGAATATTTTTGAAGCATCAAGCCTCATTGATATTGAAGGTAACGGTCAAGTTTTCTTATCAGACCAAGATGTAGCTGTTTTGAACGAGGAATTGGCTAAAGAGGGCTTTGAAGAGCGTTTGGAAAACACACAAGGTCCAGTCTTTGTGGTTGGACAAATTGATGAAATGGTTGCACATCCAGACAGTGACCACCTTAACATCTGCCAAGTGAACATCGGTGATAAGAAGGTCCAAATCGTTGCAGGAGCACCAAACGCAGCCCTTGGTCTTAAAACTATCGTAGCTCTTCCTGGTGCTATGATGCCTAGCGGTGCCCTTATCTTCCCAGGAAAACTTCGTGGTGAAGATAGTTATGGTATGATGTGTGCCCCACGTGAGTTGGCACTTCCAAATGCCCCACAAAAACGTGGTATTATTGAACTTGATGATTCAGCAGTAGTCGGTGAGGCTTTTGATCCAGCTAAACACTGGAAAGGGTAAATAAGACAAGAAGCGGTAAGTAAGCCGCTTTTTTTTCAGGAGAGCTCGTCTTGGCAAATGGTTCAAAATTTTCGAGAACCTCTTTATGCTTACCAAGTTCATCATCAAAATATAATAGTATTGCTCTCAATCTCTATTATTTGCCAAAACAACTTTATCCGAGCAATTATCTAAAAAATGTGGCTTCAAGTTTATTAATCAAGTTGTGTTTTATTTATCTGTCAGACTCAGATTTGGTGATGATTATAAAAGAAAGGAAAGTTCAATGGTTTACAACAAACATAAGGGAGTCCTTGTTTTTATGATTCTCTATACAGTCCTCTTTGTTTTTGACGGTATACGAGTATTTGATGCTCCCTTGCCTTCTTCTTCAACGACCTATTTAGTCTATACCACCATGTTTTTGTATGGTTGCTTCTTATTTAAGTCCGAATTGCTCAAAAAGTGGGAAGAGGTTAGAAGTTCTAAAAGAAAATTTTTTTGGGGGGTTTTAAAAGGCTGGCTCTTACTTGTCCTGGTGACCATTTTCTTTGGACTACTATCGGCAATATTGAGGCAGGTTTTGGGACTAAGTGAACAAGGACTAAACGAGGCTAATATACAAAGTACCTTTAAAGAACAACCACTACTGATAGCAGTTTTCGCCTGTATCATTGGACCTTTGGTGGAAGAACTCTTTTTCCGTCAAATTTTATTGCATTGTTTACAGAGACATTTGCCAAGCTGGCTAAGCATTTGTGTGGTAGGATTTGTTTTCGCCTTGACCCATATGCACAGTTTGTCTTTATCAGAGTGGGTCAGTGCAGTTGGTTACTTAGGTGGCGGAGTAGCCCTTTCAATTATTTATGTGAATGAAAAGGGAAATATTTACTATCCCTTGATGGTTCATGTGCTAGGAAATATTTTATCTTTTATAGTATTGGTCATTGGTAGTGTGCAATAAGTGAATTCCAAACTATTTCAGCTTACAAAGAAAAAGGCAAAGGACTCTCGTCTCTCTTCTATCAATAAAACAACTTCAAAACGGAGTGTTAAAATTATTTTAAGTGGTAACTCTGGGTCAGCAGAGGATGATTTGAGTAAATAAACTAATGACAAGTTTGTATGGCGATAACTGTTCTTTGAATCGACAGCTCATACCAAGCTTCCTACTTCCTTTGCTAGTAGCTCAGCTCATCTTCAGATGTCTAATATTTAGTGACAAGTACATTTATTGCAGAACTCATCCTGCTTTTCACCCGAATAGATTTTACTTTTTTCTATTTAATTGAATTCAATAATGTGATATATATATCTTATTTTTATTCTTGCTTTTTCAAAATCAGTCACTTTTTTTACTTCCGCTTACGAATAGATAGGTGGAGGTAAAAAAATGTATAACAAAGTTATTTTAATTGGACGTTTGACGGCGACTCCTGAAATGGTAAAAACTGCTAGTGATAGGTCTTTTACACGTGTCACAGTTGCGGTTAATCGTCGCTATAAGACGCAAAATGGTGAGCGTGAGGCTGACTTTATTACAGTGGTTGTCTGGGGGCGTTTGGCTGAGACCTTAGCATCTTATGCTAGCAAGGGGAGTTTAATTTCTCTTGATGGGGAGCTTCGTACCCGTAAGTACGATAAGGATGGTCAAACCCATTACGTTACTGAAGTGCTTTGTTCCTCTTTCCAACTTCTGGAGAGTCGTGCTCAGCGTGCTGTTAGGGAAAATAATCCTGATAATGACTTGGCTGACCTCGTCTTGGAAGAAGAACTTCCCTTTTAGTTTATCCTTTGACTAGCTATCTAGGTCTCCTATCTTTGAAGCAACCTCTCTAAAAAATCATTATCTTGTTCCATACCTTGTTTTGAAGAATTGTTGGAGATAAAACATTAAACACTTGTTAGACTAATAAACAGTAAAATTAGATAAGACTTAGGATGATAGGTGTTTAATAGTGTAGATAGACTAGAAAAAATAGTTTAAGAAGACCTAAAACGTTGATATATCAACGATTTAAATGTTAAGCAAAATATTCAAAACAATGCATACAATTAACAGTTGTCTCTAATGTATATCATTGTTTTATTACCGATTTTTAAATTAAATGATAGAGGTTTCATGATAAACTATAGATGGGTAAGGAAAAAGCTATAAAAGTTACTTTTATAGTAGGCATTATTTGTTTGGAAGGAAAGTGTGAAATATCACAACTATAACGCTATCCTTGCAATTGTTTGAGACAGTTGCATTTTTGTTTATCGTTGTGAGGCCTTAGGCCTGTATAATGATTTCACAGACAATTGACTATGACACTCCGACTGACATATGAATTAGGATGTTAAGCGGTCGTTGACTTTTCGTCTAGCCTTGGGGGAACACATTGGTGTGATTCCTAAGACTCACCAGACTAATGTGTTTGAAGCTAGGATGATTCGTCTTAGCTTTTTTTGTGTCCTTTAGAAAGGGAATATCATTCTTATGCTATAATAGAAGGACTAAGCGAGATATTGTCTCGCAAATCTTGGAACGGGAGTGACACTAATGCTTGACTTTACCCAAGAAGAGAAAGACTTTTTTATGTCTAAAGCTCTTAAGGAGGCCGAAAAATCTCTAGATAAAGCAGAGATTCCAATTGGCTGTGTCATCGTTAAAGATGGCGAAGTCGTAGGTCGTGGGCACAATGCACGAGAGGAGCTCAATCAAGCTATCATGCATGCGGAGGTCATGGCTATTCAGGAGGCCAATAGGACTGTGGGCAATTGGCGTTTGTTAGATTGTACCCTCTTTGTGACCATTGAACCCTGTGTCATGTGTAGTGGAGCAATTGGCTTGGCTCGTATTCCTAAAGTGATCTATGGAGCAAGCAATCAAAAGTTTGGTGGTGCGGGTAGCCTTTACGATATCCTAAGAGATGAGCGTCTCAACCATCGCGTAGAAGTAGAGACTGGTGTCATGGAGGAAGAGTGTGCTAAGATTATGCAAGACTTTTTCCGTCAGAGTCGTGAACGCAAAAAAGAAGCCAAACGATTGGCTAAATTGGAAACAAGGCAAGATATGTAAACAAAAGTGCAAGTCCAAAGGGACTTGCACTTTTTAATGGAAGAAGAGTCTTTTTGTTTTCCTGAAGGCAGTTTAGGTCACTCTTTCTATGATTTTTTTTCTTTTTCTCTTGTTAAAAGAAAAATAGGCATAAAGAGGATTAGAGTACCAAAAGCGGACTTCAAATTAGTATCAATAATTGGTGTTCCTAATCGTACATGAAAGATAAGGTTGATTAGGAGTATCAAAAGTAGGCTACCGATAATTCCAGCTAAAGCTATTTTTACGAGTAAATAGTTATTCGTTTTAGGTGATTGATTAGCAGTAGTATCATTTGTTTGATTTTTTGTATGTTTCATGAGTTATCATCCTCAAAATCTTTGAGATGTCAGCTGAGTTCTGTTAGTTAGTGGATGAGGTTATAGAAAGACTTACCTGCAGCATAGCTAAGGTCATAAGTCAGTTTTGCAGCAGCAATGCCAACAGAAATAGCGGCCCAAGGAACCACTCCACCTGATACAGCTTCAAGTTCTTGAGTAGTCATGTTTTTACGATTGTTAATGGTCTTAGTCATTGTTCACATGTCCTTTCTTTTCATCGTGCAGAGTCCATGTAGCCATTGTAGGCTCCAAGGCATACCATAGTTCCAATAGGTCCTGAAGCTAGGCAGAGCCCTCCAATGGCAAGGTTGGTCTTCCATCCGCCTCCTGTTACTGAGGCTAGGTCAGCTACCTTTATTTCTTTGTTAATCATTGTCATTCTCCTTTTTTTATTTTTGGTGAGTCTTTAAATCTCATACCCTCTCACCACGAGTTAAGAGATATGTTAAACATGGCTTCTCCTTTCAATAAAGTCAGCCATGTCACTAGCTTTTGGTGCTTTCCTCAAGCTATGGATTTATTATAAGGTGTCGAGAAATAAAAAAGTAGTGACATAAATGTCACCATGGTAAGTCTTATGCTTTATCGAAGTTTAGACTGATCGAAGGAAATAATAGGGACTGATAGGGGATAGGTCTAGCTAGTCTTATCTTAAGTTCTCTACTTGCAATCACTTCGATTTATGGTATAATATTTTTCGGAGCAACATCTGTGCGTGAAGCGGGTCAGGGGAGGAATCCAGCAGCCCTAAGCGATTTCAGGTGTGTGCTCTTTTTTTGTGTCGAGGAGGATTTATGGCCAAATTTAGTGTTTTTAAAGATCAAGAGCGTCTTTTTGCTTGTCCTATCTGTCAGGCGTCAATGCATTTGGACCAGTCTAGTTTGATTTGTCAGAATAGGCATACCTTTAATATAGCTAAGCAGGGATTTGTCAACTTTTTGAGACAGGCTAAGGGAGATAAACATTATGATATGGCTTCTTTTGAAAATAGGAGTCAGATTTTAGCAGCAGGCTATTACGATCCTATCCTGGAGGTGATTTCAGAGCGTTTGCGTGACCTTCCTGAACATTCGCATGTTCTAGATGTTGCCTGTGGTGAGGGCTATTATAGCCGTCAGTTGGCTCAAGAGTTTGACAAGGATTTCATGGCCTTTGATTTATCTAAGGATTCTATCCTTCTTGCGGCTCGTCAAAATCCTCATAAAAATGTAGCTTGGTTTGTTGGCGATTTGGCTCAATTGCCTTTACGTGAACATAATATTGATGTGATTTTAGATATCTTTTCGCCAGCTAATTATCAAGAATTTGGACGACTTTTGTCTGATCATGGCTTGATTTTTAAAGTTATTCCTCATGAGGATCATCTTAAAGAGTTTCGCCAATTGTTACCGGAGGCGCAGGCTTATTCGAACCAGGATGTTCTGGAACATTTTCAAGAGTCCTGTGAGCTTTTGGAGCGTGTGACGATTGCTAAGACTTGGTCTATGCCATCAGAGCATGTTCAAACATTTGCCGAGATGACACCTCTTTTCTTCCATGCCAATAAGGATACTTTGGACTTGACTTCAGTGACGCAATTAACTGTTGCGGGAGAACTGCTGATTGGTCGTATTAGAGATGATAAGCAATCCTAACAATCGTTGGGATTTTTTTGATGGGAAATGTCTCAGTTAGCTTGTTTGGTCTTCCTAAAAGGAGTATGATGAGAGCAATAAGTAAGAAAGTTTCAGTAATGGGTAAAAAGCGATGAAAAATAGAGCCTATAAGAACTACATTTTTGATTTTTATGGTACCTTGGTTGATATCTTAACCGATGAGAAGGATCCTGTGTTATGGGATAAACTAGGCCAACTATATCAGGCTTATGGAGTGGCTTATGAGGGCGAGATTCTTAAAAAGGCTTATGCTAAGCGCGTGGATCAGGCCCGTAAGGAGTTAATAGATCTCAAAGGAGTTGCTTATCCAGAAATTGATTTAGCCCACATTTTTAACCAGCTTTATGTAGATGCTCGGCCTCAGTCTAGTAATTCTAATCAGCCGGAAGATTGGGGACAATTGATAGCAATGGTCTTTCGCGTCTTATCTCGCAAACATGTGACGGCTTATCCCCATACCAAGGAGGTGCTAGCCTTTCTAAAAGAGCAGGGCTGTCGGATTTATCTCTTGTCTAATGCTCAAGCAGCCTTTACTAACGCTGAGATTGACCTAATGGCGTTAAGACCTTATTTTGATGCTATCTACTTGTCTTCGGATGCCGGTATCTGTAAGCCGCAACCTGAATTTTTAAAGCAAGTTTTGGATGATCATGGGTTAAACCCGTCTGAGACAGTCATGGTTGGAAATGACTTAACGACTGATATTGCTGTGGCTGAAGCAGTTGGAATCGACGGTATCTTGCTGAATACCTTCCCTTATTCCCGTCGAGAACTGGAGAATTCTCCAATCAAGCCAGACCGAGTGATTACTGATATAGAGGCTCTAAAGACCAATTTTACATAAAAATACACTGTATTTGGCAAAAGCAAAGACAATTATCAGAATTTTTGGTATAATAATTCCTAACTTTATGTGAATGGAGAATCTCATGACTGCACAAAAAATGTCTGCACAAGAAATTATCGCTTTTATCGGTAATGCTGAAAAGAAAACGAATGTTAAAGTAACTTTTGAAGGGGAATTGGCAACTGCTGTTCCAGCTTCTGTCACTAAACTTGGTAACGTTCTTTTCGGAGACTGGAAAGATATCGAACCACTTCTTGCGAATTTGACTGAAAACAAGGACTATGTTGTGGAACAAGATGGCCGTAACTCAGCTGTTCCATTGCTTGATAAACGTTACCTTAATGCACGTATCGAACCAGGTGCTATTATCCGAGACCAAGTAACTATCGAAGACAATGCTGTCGTTATGATGGGTGCTGTAATCAATATCGGTGCTGAAATTGGTGCTGGTACTATGATTGATATGGGTGCTATCCTTGGTGGTCGTGCTACTGTTGGTAAAAACAGCCACATCGGTGCGGGTGCAGTCCTTGCTGGTGTGATTGAACCAGCTTCAGCAGACCCAGTTCGTATCGGTGATAACGTTCTTGTTGGTGCTAATGCTGTTGTTATTGAAGGTGTTCAAGTTGGTAACGGTTCAGTCGTTGCTGCTGGAGCTATCGTTACTCAAGATGTTCCTGAAAATGTGGTTGTAGCTGGTGTTCCAGCTCGTATCATCAAGAAAATTGATGAAAAAACACAACAAAAAACAGCACTCGAAGACGCTTTGCGTAATTTGTAACATATTGATAGTAGAGGCCTGTAGGGCCTCTATTTCTAGATTCTCTATAAAATAAGACAAATAAAAAGGATAAAAACATGACACTTGATTTAATTAAAATCAGACGAGACCTTCACCAAATTCCTGAAATTGGTTTGGAAGAATTTAAAACTCAGGCTTATCTCTTAGAGCGTATTGCTGAAATGACTGAAGGCAAGGACTTTGTGGAGCAACGTACTTGGCGTACAGGGATTCTTGTCTATCTTCACGGGCATGCTCCTGAAAAGACTATTGGTTGGCGTACAGATATTGATGGTCTCCCAATCGTAGAGGAAACAGGTCTTGACTTCAAGTCTACTCATGAAGGTCGTATGCATGCTTGTGGACACGATATGCACATGACTACAGCACTTGGTCTTTTGAATCAGATGCTTCAGGTACAGCCTAAAAATAACATGCTTTTCCTCTTCCAGCCGGCTGAAGAAAATGAAGCTGGTGGTATGCTTATGTATGAGGATGGTGCCTTTGGAGACTGGTTGCCAGATGAGTTCTATGGCCTCCACGTCCGTCCAGATTTCAAGGTAGGTGATATTGCGACTAACACAAGCACCCTTTTTGCTGGGACTTGTGAAGTCCTCGTTACTTTCAAGGGGAAAGGTGGACATGCGGCCTTTCCACATGAGGCCAATGATGCCCTTGTAGCAGCTTCTTACTTTATTACTCAGGTGCAAACAATTGTCAGTCGTAATGTTGACCCTATCCAGGGTGGGGTAGTTACCTTTGGTTCTTTCCATGCAGGAACTACTAACAATGTTATCGCTGAAACTGCAGAGGTTTATGGAACTATTCGTACCCTTACTCAGGAAATGAGTCTCCTTATCCAGAAGCGCGTGCGCCAGATTGCAGAGGGCGTGGCAGCTAGCTTTGGTATGGAAGTGGATATCATGTTGAAACAAGGTGGTTATCTTCCTGTGGAAAATAATCCAGCCTTGGCCAAAGAGTTGATGACTTTCTTTGATGCTAGCCCAGAGGTCAACCTGATCGATTGTCCACCAGCTATGACTGGAGAGGACTTTGGTTATTTGCTTAGTAAGGTTCCTGGTGTCATGTTCTGGTTGGGAATCGACACGCCATATGCACTTCACCATCCTAAGATGAGTCCAAATGAAGATGCCCTCGCTTTTGCAGTGGCTGAAATTGGAAAATTCCTTAAACACAAGGCTGAAGCCTAACCATAGTTGATACAGCTAAAAAATCTACCAAGTCTGACTTTTGGTAGCTTTTTTGATATGATAAACCTATGAAAAATGAACTTAGAAAAACAGTCTTGGCTCAGTTAACTTCACAAGATCCTGAGACTAAGGCTAAGATAGATCAATATCTTTTGGAGCAATTGATTGCCTTACCTGCTTATAAAGATGCCCAGGTGATTGCGACTTATTTGTCTTTTCCTCATGAATATGATACCGGTCTTTTAATCAATCAGGCTTTAAAGGATGGTAAACGACTTTTGATTCCTAAAACATATAAACAAGGTCGAATGATTTTTGTGGATTATGATTCAGATAATCTTGTTGCAACCTCTTTTGGCTTGATGGAACCTGCGTCTGATTTGGCTGTGGAAAAAACAGAGATTGATTTGATTCATGTGCCAGGAGTAGTTTTCAATGATGAAGGCTATCGTATTGGTTACGGAGCAGGTTATTATGATCGCTATTTGTCTGACTTTGAAGGGGAGACCGTTAGTACGGTTTATCCTTGCCAGAAACATGATTTTCAACCAGACAGCTATGATATTCCTGTTAAGGAGGTCGTCACATGCAAATAAATGAGTGGAAGAAATACCCAGCAACCTATCTATTGTTGGGGCTTACGACGCTGACTTTCATCTTTCAATATCTTTTAAATGGCTTTCAAGCGACCTCGCCTTTGAGCCTCTTTAAGATGGGGGCTATGTACGGTGCTTTTGTTCAGTACAGCCCACTGAACCTCTGGCGTCTTGTAACACCAATTTTTGTGCATATAGGTGTTGAGCATTTTCTATTTAATATGCTTGCCCTTTACTTTATGGGGAAAATGGCTGAGCAGATTTTTGGGACTCTACGTTTTCTAGGGCTCTATTTGTTAGCTGGTGTTATGGGAAATGCCTTTACCTTACTTTTTACGCCTAATGTTATTGCGGCTGGTGCTTCGACATCCTTGTTTGGACTTTTTGCGGCTGTTGTGATTCTTGGTTATTACAGTCATAGTCCTTTACTTAATCAGTTAGGTCGCAATTACTTGGCTTTGATTGTCATTAACTTAATTTTCAACCTTTTTACACCTAGTGTTGGGATTACAGGCCATCTTGGTGGTTTAGTTGGAGGTGCTCTTGCAGCTATCTTTTTGGCCAACAAGGTCGAAAGTCGCTTATTTAGTAAAGGTTGGCGTTTTACAGCTCTTTTAACCTACATTTTACTATTGCTGGTTCTTCTAGGATTCACTTATTTTTAAGTCATATGAAAAAACCATCGAATGTCATATTCGATGGTTTTTATATTAGTCTTTTTTAGCTGGTTTGCCTTCAAGTTTGTGTCCCAAGTCAATGAGGTATTGCTTGAGGTCATCTTTAACTTGAGGATGTTTAAGTGCGTAATCGATTGATGTTTTCATGAATCCGAATTTGTCACCGACATCATAACGCTCTCCCGTAAATTCGCGGGCAAAGACGCGTTGTGTCTTGTTAAGTGTATCGATAGCATCAGTCAATTGGACTTCATTTCCAGCACCTGGTTCTTGAGTTTCCAAAATACCGAAAATTTCAGGTGTTAGAAGGTAACGCCCGATGATAGCAAGATCACTTGGTGCATCCTCTGGATTTGGTTTTTCAACGAAAGTTTCAACACTATAACGTCCATTTTCGCCTTTGCCTTGAGGGGCGATGACACCATAAGAAGACACTTCCTCGTGAGGTACAGGCATAACTGCAATGGTTGATGCGTGTGTTTCCTCATAATCGTTAATGAGCTGCTTAGTCAAAGGTACTGCTTTGTCATTAGTGATATCCATGAGGTCGTCACCAAGCATGACAACGAATGGCTCATTTCCGACAAATGCTTTGGCTTGAAGAACAGCATCTCCAAGGCCACGTGGGTGGCTTTGGCGGATAAAGTGGAGGTTAATAGCAGTGGTGTCATTAACCAATTTCAACAGGTCTGTCTTACCTTTTTGTTCCAAGTTGTATTCTAACTCGAAGTTTGAATCAAAGTGGTCTTCGATAGAACGTTTTGACTTACCAGTAACCACCAAGATATCTTCGATACCTGATTTGAGGGCTTCTTCAACGATAAATTGGATGGTTGGTTTGTCAACGATTGGCAACATTTCTTTGGCCAAGGCCTTAGTAGCTGGTAAAAAGCGTGTTCCGAGTCCTGCAGCGGGGATGATAGCTTTTCTAACTTTTTGATTCTTCATGAGAACTCCTTAGATTTTTATTTTTTATCCCATTCATTTTCAGAGCGCAATTCGTTGGACATCATATTGAGAATAGATTCCTTGATATCAGCACCCTCATAGATAGATTTGTAGATTGCTGTTGTTATTGGCATGTAGACGCCGAGTTCTTGGGCGATTTCATAGGCAACCTTTGTGGTTGAAATACCTTCGATAACCATTCCCATGTTACGTTCAATGTCTTCTAGCTTTTCTCCACGACCGAGCGCATCCCCAGCACGCCAGTTACGTGAATGGATAGAGGTTCCTGTAACAATAAGGTCACCAACCCCAGATAGACCGCTGTAAGTCAAAGGATCAGCCCCAAGTTTCACACCAAGACGAGTAATTTCCGCAAGGCCACGAGTAATAACGGCTGCCTTAGCATTGTCCCCATATCCCATACCGTGGAGGGCACCAGCACCTACCGCGATAATGTTTTTAAGAGCACCAGCTGTTTCAACACCAATCACATCTGAATTGGTGTAGAGGCGGAAGTAGCTATTGCTGAAAATACCTTGGACATAGCGTGCCGCTTCAAGATCCTTAGATGCTGCTGTAATCAAAGTGATATCGCGAACAATAGTTTCTTCAGCGTGGCTTGGACCAGATACGACAACAATCTCACTACGAAGTTCCTTAGGAATCTCTTCTTCAAGGATTGTTGAAAGACGTTCGTGTGTTCCAGGTTCTAAACCTTTTGAAGCATGCATGACAACAACTTCGTGGTCCAAAAGTTCAGCAACTTGCTTAGCAACTAAGCGAGTGACCTTGGTTGGAACAACAAAGAGAACAGCGTCGACACCATCTAGGGCTTCAGATAGCTCTTTGTAGGCTTTAATGTTTTCATCCAAAACCACATCCTTGAAGTAGCGGGTATTGGTGTGTTTCTCGTTAATTTCATCAATTTGTTCAGGGATGTTTCCCCAAATACGGACCTCGTGTCCGTTGTCGTTGAGTACCTGAGCAAGGGCAGTTCCCCATGAACCAGGGCCCAAGACAGCGATTTTTTGTTTTTTCATCATTAGGTCTCCCTTTAGGTCCTTTCTAACAAAGTAGAAAAAGACTGTATTCTTTCTCATTATAACATAAGAAAAGCATGTTTGTCTTGTACTCTCTGTTAGGAGGGCTGCTGGCTATTTATTTTTTTAGCCAATTTTGGGCAATGTAGCCCCCAATGAGAGCAGCCATGAGTGTTCCTCCAATCAGAGTTAGGACATGACTGGCTGTAAAGGGAACCATAACTTGATTTACATAATCTTGAGTTTTCCCTTTAGCTAGGAGCTGTGCGATATAGGCTTTGGGTGCAAGCCACATGGTGATAATGGGTGCTAAGTTCCCTAGAGAAAAGATCATATAGGAAAGTAAATTAAGTTTACTATTCTCATAGTTCCCTTTCTTAGCTAGAAGGTCAGCAACAAGGCCAGCTAGCAAGCTAGGAAGAAAGGCTAGAACAAAGTGCCCAGAGGCAAAGAAAAAGAGGGACATAAAGATACCCAGACAGGTAATTGCTCCAAATTGTTTTGTCTTTCTGATAAGCCCCAAGTAGACCCAGCCTGCAAAGATAGCCGCTAAAGCAGGGGTATGATACATATTTTTGACTTTGAAAAAGATTAAATCAATAGCCACTGCAAGGGCTAGGCAAATAAAATAGAGTAGAATAGCTAGGCTGGTTTGTTTGATGAATGTTTTTTGACGCATGTGGTCTCCTAATCAATGTGAGGTGTTTTAGTTTTATTGAGCCAAGAATATGCCAAACCGATGAAAATACCTCCGCCAATCCAGTTACCGAAGAAAACGACTACCCACTGACGTAGAATATTTGCCAAAGTGAAATTATCCACAGCATCACGCACGCCGTTGAAACCGAGCAACATGAAAGAAGCAAAGTTCGCAATCAAGTGTTCATTAATCAAAAATACAAACATAAAGATAGCTGATAGCGCAATGAAAATTTTAGCAGATTCTTCTTTGAGGAGCATGTAGCCCAAGATGGCAATATTAACGAACATATTAGCTGTAATACCTTCTGTAAAGTTCATCCAATCTGTTTTTCCAAGCTTGGTTGAGACAGCAGTAACTAAGAAACTCTTGTCAGTCAAATGTTGGAAAGAGAAGGATTGGTTGAAGAACCAGGCCAAGATAAGGGCACCGACAAAATTAAAGAAGGTACAGTAGAGGAGGATGGTACACACCTTGCTCCATTTGATTTTACCATAATAGGCACCACTGGTCAGGAACATCATGTTTGAAGTAGCCAACTCTCCATTGAATATGAGAACGAAGACCAGTCCGATGGCAAAGATAAAGGCAAAGACAAAACGAGAAAGGGCTGGAATACCTGTAGCGATAACATCAGCACCAATAATTCCTACAGCAGTCGACATGGTAAGATAAGCTCCTGCAAGCATAGAGCGCAAGGCATAGCGCCCCAGACTTTCATCAAAGAGAGCTTCTTTTTTAGCACAAGCAGCGAATACTTTTTCTTGAAATTGAGACATAGGTTTACCTCTAAAATGTGTGGCTTGGAGCATGGCAAATGCGCAAGCTCGAGTGAAAATAAATCTAAGATGACCATGAAAAAAAGTCAGGACATTTTGTCCCAACTTTTCCAAGTCTTAATATGAGGATGCTCCGGATGTGGCATCTGCGGCTGAAGATGCATCGCCGTGACCACCCGCATCTGATGCACCAGATGTGGCGTCGCTACCGCCATGACTAGCTGCAGCTGGTGCAAAAGGACCGCTTCCTCCGACAAGGCGTTGACCAGTTGTTTCGAGATACCAGTCAAGCCATGGTTTAAAGTTAAAGACGATTTCATTGATTCCTGCATAAGAACCATCATCATAGTACATAGCCTGATAGTTGTGCGTATTGATAACTCCTTCAGGTGACCCTGGAACAATCGTACGAACATATTCTTGGTTACCATTACGAAGTGTACCGATAACCCATTCTACATTTTTCATACGAGCTGGTGGAAGTGAGCCGTGAACAGTTGACATACGGCTACCAGATTGAGGTGGCACACGTTTAGCAAACATAGTGTCAGGATCTTGATGGGCGTTATTGTAGTAGAGGAACTGGTTATTATCATCGGCATATGTCAATTCAAACGGCATTGCCTTGAGGAACATGTCAATTTGATTAACTGTCAAAATACCGTGGTCCAATTTTACGTAGGTATCGCCAGATACCGCACCAGTAATTTCAGCTACTTTTTCTACCCATTCAGGATCATCAGGGTCGACCTCAGTAACAGTTGTAGCGATTGGGTTGTTACAATCCAAGTCTTCAGGTTCGATTGGTTTTGGTTTTTTCAATTTAGAAACCACTCCTACATATTGGATGAAATTATCTAAGCATTGTTCAAGGAAGTTAATAGTACCTTCGTTAGTAATGTTACCCTCAAGGTCAAAGGCTTCTTTAGCCTTTCCAAGCAAGAATTCATTACCTGGAAGTGTATAGGCATTGACACCAGGTGCTTCAAGGATTTTACGCAAATGCACTTGGGCACGAGAAGTCCCTTGGTCGTAGTATGAAGCACCAACAATCATTACAGGCTTGTTTTCAAATGGGTGCACTTCGAATGAGAGCCACTCTAAAACTGACTTAAGTGCTGCAGAGATAGTGTGGTTGTGCTCAGGTGTTGCAATGATAACACCGTCAGCGCGTGTAATTTTGTTATTAAGTAAGCGAAGTTGGAAGCTTTCGTCCCATTTTTCATCTTGGTTAAACATAGGAACTTCATCAATTTCCAAAACTTCAAGTTCAAATTTTATTTTAAAATGTCTTCTGATAAATTCGAGCAGTTTACGGTTATATGATTGGTCATAATTTGCTCCAACGAGTCCAACAAATTTCATAGTTTCTATTCTCCTGTCCTATAGGCTTTCCCAGTCGAAGTCTTCAGCTTCTTTATGTAGCAACTCTGTAGCATGTGAGAGTTTACCAGTAATTTTGACGTAGAGACGGAAGTCATCGAAAATAGCATCTAGTTTTTTGATGACATCAAGGTCGACTAAATCACCATTGCTATCAAAAGCTTGTAGAGAATGTGAGAGTAAGAATTCGTCTGGAAGCACATTAGCTTTGATTTCTGGAGCATTCAAGATTTGACGAAGTTGTAACTGTGCACGAGAAGCCCCGAGTGTTCCGTAAGATGCCCCTGTAATCATAACTGGCTTATTCAAAAGAGGGAAAACACCGTATGAAACCCAAGCTAAAGCGTTCATGAGAACGGCAGGAATTGAGTGGTCATACTCAGGTGTTCCAATAATAACACCATCAGCCTCATCGATTTTTTTAACGATTTCAAGGACACTTTCTGGCAATTGCTTGTTAGCGGGTTTGTTAAAGACAGGAAGGTCTTTGATTTCAACAAGTTCGATGTCTGCCTTATCTGCAAAATGTTTCTGAATATATTGCAATAATTGTCTATTAGTTGAACGTTTTGAATTCGTACCAACAAGTCCGATGAATTTCATGACAATTCTCCTTAAAAGTATTATATCTAATACTATGTTAGCGTTTTCCTGATTAAAAGTCAATCTTCGTTTAATGAGAAAGTGATTAGACTATTACCTTTGTCATCTTATTTCGAATAGATTATAATAGGATAGATTTAAAAGTCTGAAGCTAGCATGGCTAGTTTATACAAATACTAGTCAATAGATGTATCGAAAGGAAAAAATAATGACAAAAATTCGTGGATTTGAACTCGTATCAACGTATAACAATCAGGAATTGCTTCCAAAACGTGAGACAGCTCATGCTGCAGGTTATGACTTAAAGGTGGCAGAGAACACTGTTATTGCTCCTGGGGAAATTGTTCTCGTCCCAACAGGTGTTAAGGCTTACATGCAACCTGGTGAGGTCCTCTATCTCTATGACCGTTCGTCAAACCCTCGCAAAAAAGGCCTGGTTTTGATCAACTCAGTTGGCGTTATTGACGGCGATTACTATGGAAATCCAGGGAATGAAGGTCATATCTTCGCCCAGATGAAAAATATTACTGATCAGCCCGTGACTCTTGAAGTTGGCGAACGCATCGTTCAAGGTGTCTTTATGCCTTTCTTGATTGTAGATGGAGACGAAGCCGATGGTGTTCGTACAGGTGGCTTTGGATCGACTGGACAGTAGAGGAAGCAAAGTGGCAGATTATTTGTTAGTAATCGATATGCAGTCAGATTATGTTGCTGTAGGAAAAGCATATCATGAAGAACTGATTGCAGCTGTAAATGACAAAATTGCTAGCTATCCTAGCGACCGGGTCATCTATATTCTCAATCGTTTTTTCTGGGAGAGAAAAGATAGAAAGAAGAAATTTGCGACCGGCTTGCTGCTTGTATCTTCTCGTATCTTTGAGAAGCGTCGGGCTTCTTGCTTTACTAATCCAGATTTAAAAGATTTTTTAGAGGGAAATGGTACTAAAAGCATAGAGTTTATAGGGGTAGATGGCAATGGCTGTGTTAAGGCTTCCGTTTTGGCGGCTATCAAGGAGAACTATCAGGTTTCCGTCGGTTTGTCTGCTGTCGGAGTTGCCAACCAGAGGAAATTTCAAAAAACATTGCATAAGTGGCACTCTGCTGGAGTAAGCGTAGAAGGAGAATTATCATAGCTAAGAAAAAATCAACTTTTGTTTGTCGAGAATGTGGCTACAATTCACCCAAATATCTAGGACGTTGTCCCAACTGTTCTTCTTGGTCCTCTTTTGAGGAAGAAGTTGAGGTGCAGGAGGTAAAAAATGCTCGTGTCAGTTTAACGGGTGAAAAGTCTAAACCTACTAAATTAAAAGAAGTCTCTTCAATTAATTATGCCCGCATAAAGACTGACATGGACGAGTTTAACCGTGTTTTAGGTGGCGGTGTGGTTCCGGGTAGTCTGGTTCTTATTGGAGGAGATCCAGGGATAGGGAAATCGACTCTTCTCTTACAAGTGTCAACACAGCTGGCTAACAAGGGAACTGTCCTCTATGTTTCTGGGGAAGAATCTGCCGAGCAAATCAAATTGCGGAGCGAACGTTTAGGTGATATTGATAACGAATTTTATCTTTATGCTGAGACTAATATGCAAGCCGTTCGTAGCCAAGTGGAGGCTATAAAACCCGATTTCCTCATTATCGACTCTATTCAGACCATCATGAGTCCAGAGATTTCTGGCGTTCAAGGCTCTGTATCTCAGGTTCGTGAAGTTACTGCTGAACTCATGCAGATTGCCAAAACCAATAACATTGCTACATTTATTGTTGGGCATGTGACTAAGGAGGGACAGTTGGCTGGACCACGTATGTTGGAACACATGGTGGATACTGTGCTCTATTTTGAGGGTGAACGTCATCACACCTTCCGTATTTTACGAGCAGTCAAAAACCGTTTTGGTTCAACTAATGAGATTGGGATTTTTGAGATGCAGTCTGGTGGTTTGGTAGAAGTGCTAAATCCTAGCCAAGTTTTCTTAGAGGAACGCCTAGACGGAGCCACAGGTTCTGCCATTGTTGTAACAATGGAAGGTAGCAGACCTATCTTAGCTGAAGTTCAAGCCTTGGTGACCCCAACCGTCTTTGGTAATGCCAAGCGGACAACAACAGGACTGGATTTTAACCGCGTCAGCCTCATTATGGCTGTTTTAGAGAAACGTTGTGGTCTTCTTCTCCAAAATCAAGATGCTTATTTAAAATCAGCTGGTGGTGTCAAATTGGACGAGCCGGCTATTGACCTTGCTGTTGCCGTTGCCATTGCTTCTAGTTACAAGGAGCTTCCAACCAATCCACAAGAAGCCTTTATAGGAGAAATTGGCTTGACCGGAGAGATACGCCGAGTAACTCGCATTGAACAGCGTATTAATGAAGCTGCTAAACTAGGTTTTACTAAGATTTATGCTCCCAAAAATTCTCTGCACGGCATGAAAATTCCAGAAGGTATCCAGGTGGTTGGCGTTACGACAGTGGGAGAAGTACTCAAAAAAGTCTTTTCTTAAAAAAGTGATAAAAAAGTCAATTTGAAAACGTTTGCAAAATTATATCTCCAATGCTATACTTTTCATAAGGATAGGGAGGTATTTATTATGCAATTTTTCACAGACAGCAACATGCAATTCCCTTTAGTAGAGTTATCTCTTAATCAAGGTGAAACAGTCTTTATCCAGCGTGGCAGTATGGTATATCACACACCAAATGTGACACTGAGTACCAAATTGAATGCCAGTGGATCAGGTCTAGGTCGCTTTGTAAAAGCCGTTGGGCGTTCAATGGTTTCGGGCGAAAGTAGCTTTATTACTCAGGTTGTCTCACAGTCCAATAACGGTTATATAGCCTTGGCCCCTGATTCTCCTGGTCAAGTGATTCCACTTTATTTAGGTGAAAAACAGTACCGACTAAATGACGGTGCCTTTCTAGCACTTGATGGCACAGCTTACTATACAATGGAGCTCCAGTCAGTTGGTAAGGCTATTTTTGGTGGTCAGGGTGGTTTCTTTGTGATGACAACCCAAGGTCAAGGAACACTCTTGGCGAATGCCTACGGTTCTATTAAAAAAATTGAGCTAAACAACCAAGAAGTGACTATTGATAATGCTCATGTCGTTGCCTGGAGTCAGACACTTGATTACAATATTCACTTGGAAAATGGTTTCTGGCAGTCTATTGGGACAGGAGAGGGTGTTGTGAATACCTTTAGAGGAACAGGTGAAATTTATGTTCAAAGTCTCAATCTTCAAACCTTTGCAGGCTTGCTTAATAGATACTTACCAAAACGTTCATAGTATAAATTGAAGGAGAGTGGATGCTTGTTAGCATCTATTCTCCTTTTTATATTGCGAACTCAATAGCTGACAAGTTAATAAAAAGATGATAAGATAGTGTTTAAATAATTTGATAGTCAAATTATTTTCTTCATTAGAAAGTGAGTTATTATGTCTTATTTTGAAAACTTTCTCAATGCCAACAAAGCCTATGTTGACCTCCACGGGACAGCCCATCTTCCCTTGAAACCAAAGACTAAGGTGGCTATTGTGACTTGTATGGATTCACGCCTTCACGTTGCCCAGGCCTTGGGGTTGGCCCTAGGTGACGCTCATATTTTGCGTAATGCGGGTGGTCGTGTGACGGAAGATATGATTCGTTCTTTGGTCATTTCTCAACAACAGATGGGGACACGAGAAATCGTAGTTCTTCACCATACAGATTGTGGTGCTCAGACCTTTAAGAACGACGAGTTTACCGCCTATCTCAATAAGGAACTTGGTGTTGATGTTTCTGATCAAGATTTTCTTCCATTCACAGATGTAGAAGAGAGTGTTCGTGAAGATATGGCTATTCTTCGTCAGTCACCGCTTATCCCTGAGGATGTTATCATCTCCGGTGCGGTTTATGATGTAGATACTGGTCGAATGACTCAAGTTCAACCCTAATACCGAAAAGTTTAGCAGGCATGGTTGCCTGCTTTTTTCATGGTTGGATATAAAAAAACTCAGCACACAATAAATCTGCTGAGTTAATCTAGTTTTTAAGAAACGATAAAAATGAGAATCACAGTCCCTAAATAGAAAAGACTAGTGATAAAAAAGCTTATACGCCAGAACAACTTAAGAAAACGTTTAAACTTGAAAGATTGTGTTTTTCTTAGCATCTGAATCGTGATAATGATAGCCGCCAAGGATAATAAGATGGTGATGTATGGCAAAAAGCTATGGGTGAAGAAACGGGCTGACACAGCAACTACCTCAATAAAATAAAGAGGGAAGGTAAGGTCAGCAAAATTAAGCCCGAGGTATTTTAAACTGAAGAAGCGGTGGATAATAAAAGCAAAGATAGGTGTTAATATCAAAAATGCTATAGCAAAGAATTTATATAGAATCATAAGTCTATTTTACCTCGAAAAGGCCTTTATGTAAATTTTTTCCTAAACTTAATAAGAAATTCTTGCATCTAAAAAGAATTTCTGTATAATAGATAAGGTATGTAAAAACATACTTGTGGGAGGTAACAAAACTTACTTACCGCCAAAACCACAATAGGAGGAAATTACAAAATGGCTAAAAAAGTCGAAAACATCGTAAAACTTCAGATTCCTGCTGGTAAAGCGACTCCAGCTCCACCAGTTGGACCAGCTCTTGGTCAAGCCGGAATCAACATCATGGGATTCACTAAAGAGTTTAACGCTCGTACAGCTGACCAAGCTGGTATGATCATCCCAGTTGTTATCTCTGTGTATGAAGATAAATCATTTGATTTCATCACTAAAACACCACCAGCTGCTGTTCTTTTGAAAAAAGCTGCAGGTGTTGAAAAAGGTTCAGGTACTCCAAACTCAGTTAAAGTTGCTTCAGTAACTCGTGCACAAGTACAAGAAATTGCTGAAACTAAAATGCCTGACTTGAACGCTGCAAACATCGAATCAGCTATGCGTATGATCGAAGGTACTGCACGTTCAATGGGATTCACTGTTACTGACTAATTCAGTTAACAAGAAAACCACAGACGTCGTCTCACTTCGCTGAGTGACGTGGAAGATGAAAGTCGTTATGACCACATTACACAAGGAGAAATAATTAACATGGCTAAAAAAAGCAAACAAATGCGTGCTGCTCTTGAGAAAATCGACAGCACAAAAGCTTACAGTGTAGAAGAAGCTGTAGCTCTTGCACAAGAAACTAACTTCGCAAAATTCGATGCTACTGTTGAAGTATCATACAACCTTAACATCGACGTTAAGAAAGCTGACCAACAAATCCGTGGAGCAATGGTATTGCCAAACGGTACTGGTAAAACTCAACGCGTTCTTGTATTTGCTCGTGGTGCTAAAGCTGAAGAAGCTAAAGCAGCAGGTGCTGACTTCGTTGGTGAAGACGAACTCGTTGCTAAAATCAACGGTGGATGGCTTGACTTTGACGTTGTTGTTGCAACACCAGATATGATGGCAATCGTTGGTCGTCTTGGACGTGTCCTTGGACCACGTAACTTGATGCCAAACCCTAAAACTGGTACAGTAACTATGGACGTTGCTAAAGCAGTTGAAGAGTCTAAAGGTGGTAAAATCACTTACCGTGCTGATAAAGCAGGTAACGTACAAGCTATCATCGGTAAAGTTTCATTCGAAACTGAAAAATTGGTTGAAAACTTCAAAGCATTTAACGATGCAATCCAAAAAGCTAAACCAGCTACAGCGAAAGGTACTTACATCACAAACCTTTCAATCACTACTACACAAGGTGCTGGTATCAAAGTTGATCCTAACTCATTGTAAGAGTAGTAAAAAACCTATCTTCGGATAGGTTTTTTTTCTTACTCTAGACACGAAATTTGAGTAGAAAATAAAAAATATTCAGAAAGTAGTGCTGCTTTTTCGAATTTATGGTATAATTTAAACGTATACACATAATTATTGATTTTGAACTTTTTACGTTGCGAATTAAGGAGGCAATGAATGAAAAAGAGTAAGGTATTTTTACTAGCAGCCGTAGGCCTATTATCTGTAGGTGTTTTAACGGCTTGCTCATCATCAAGTAAGACATCTGGTAAGACTTATAATTATGTTTACGGTGGCGATCCTGCAACCCTAGACTATGTTTCTACAAATAAGAAAAACATGACGACAGCCGTTAGTAACGGTGTTGATGGTCTGTTTGAAAATGACCAATATGGGAATCTAAAACCTTCTGTCGCTGAAAACTGGTCTGTTTCTCAAGATGGTTTGACATATACTTACAAGATTCGTAAGGGTGTCAAATGGTACACTTCAGACGGCGAAGAGTATGCCAATGTAACAGCTAAAGACTTTGTAACAGGTCTTAAGCATGCTGCTGATACTAATTCTGAAGCGATTTATTTGCTACAAAACTCTGTTAAGGGCTTGAATGATTACCTGTCAGGTGCCAACAAGGACTTCTCAAATGTAGGTATCAAAGCAGTTGATGATTACACTTTGCAATATACGCTTAGTCAACCAGAACCTTACTGGAATTCAAAATTGACCTACTCAGTTACTTGGCCTGTTAATGAAGATTTCTTGAAATCTAAAGGTAAAGACTTTGGTAAGTCAACAGACCCAACATCTATTCTTTATAACGGTCCATATCTTCTTAAATCTTTGACAACGAAGTCATCTATTGAGTTCACCAAGAATGAAAACTATTGGGATAAGGATAATGTCTATTTTGATACAGTCAAATTGACTTACGATGATGGTACAGACCAAGAATCCTTGGAACGTAACTTCACTGATGGAGTCTATAACTTAGCTCGTCTATACCCAACTAGCTCAAACTATTCTAAAGTTGAAAAACAGTACAAAGACAATATTTTCTATACACAACCTGGAGCAGCTGTAGAAGGTGTCGGTATTAATATCGATCGTCAAACTTATGACCATACATCTAAAGAAAATGATCAGCAAAAGACATCAACTAAGACAGCTCTTCTTAACAAAGATTTCCGTCAAGCATTAGGTTTTGCTATTGACCGTACGAATTATGCTGCACAACTTAACGGTAAAGAGGGTGGTAGTACTGCCGTTCGTAATATCTATGTTAAACCAGACTTTGTTCAAGCAGATGGTAAGGACTTCGGAACAATGGTAATGGATCAACTTCCAGCTTATGGTGATGAGTGGTCTGGTGTGAATCTTGCAGATAGTCAAGATGGTCTTTATAATCCAGAAAAAGCTAAGGCTGAATTTGCTAAAGCCAAAGAAGCTCTTCAAGCAGAAGGGGTTCAGTTCCCAATCCATTTGGATGTTCCTGTCAATCAGTCAAATAAAATCTTTGTGAACCAAGTGCAGTCACTTAAACAATCTATTGAATCAGCTCTTGGAAAAGATAATGTTGTACTTGATCTTCACCAATTGTCAACTGATGATTTCTATAACATTACCTACTCTGCTTCAAATGCAGCGGCAGAGGATTGGGATTTGTCAGTAGGTGTGGCTTGGGAGCCTGATTACCTTGATCCATCAACTTATCTTGATGTTTTGAAGACTACAAATAGTGAAAATACTAAATCTTTCATGGGTTATGACGATCCAAATAGTCAAGCGGTTCAAAAAGTAGGTCTTAAAGAATATGACCAATTGGTTGATGATGCTTCTAAGGAAACAACAGACTTGACGGCTCGTTATGAAAAATATGCAAAAGCTCAGGCATGGTTGACGGATAGTGCACTTTATATCCCAACGACTACTTATAACGGTGCAGCCGCTGTAGTTTCTCGTATTAAGCCATTCTCAGGAGCTTATGCTCAAGCTGGTGATAAAGGTTCTACATACTACTTCAAGTATCTTAAATCTCAAGATGATATTGTGACTAAGAAACAATACGATTCAGCTTATAAAGATTGGCTTAAAGAAAGAGCGAAATCTAATGATAAAGCTCAAAAAGATCTTGCCAAACACGTTAAGTAATCTATCGAAAACGTCTACCTTTAGGTAGTCGTTTTTTTAACAAAATTTCTCGAACCACCCCTAGATTGTGATATAATAAGAAAGATTGGTACTCGCTTCTAGATTTTTATTTGGAAAGTTTGGGGGATAGAGTTGCCTACTGGTACTTATCATCTTAAGTTAGTCCTAAGAAAGGGACTTTAGGCTCAATAGGTATCCAAAGACTGAAGAATGAAACATAAAAAGGAGATTTATCTTGGCTAAAGATATCCGCGTTCGTTACGCACCAAGTCCAACAGGGCTTCTACACATTGGTAATGCTCGTACAGCATTGTTTAACTACCTTTATGCACGTCATCATGGCGGTACATTTATTATCCGTATTGAAGATACTGACCGTAAACGTCACGTTGAAGATGGTGAGCGTTCACAGCTTGATAACTTGCGTTGGTTGGGAATTGACTGGGATGAAAGTCCTGAAACACACGAAAACTATCGTCAATCAGAACGTTTACCGCTTTACCAAAAATATATTGATCAACTTTTGGCAGAAGGTAAAGCCTATAAGTCATACGTAACTGAAGAAGAGTTAGCTGCAGAGCGTGAACGTCAAGAAGCAGCTGGTGAAACTCCTCGTTACATTAACGAGTTCCTTGGCATGACTGAAGAAGAAAAAGCTGCCTACATCGCAGAACGTGAAGCGGCAGGTATTGTACCTACAGTTCGTTTGGCGGTTAATGAGTCAGGGATTTATAAATGGCATGATATCGTTAAGGGAGATATCGAATTTGAAGGTGGTAATATCGGTGGTGATTGGGTTATCCAGAAGAAAGATGGCTACCCAACTTACAACTTTGCGGTAGTTGTTGATGACCATGATATGCAAATTTCACACGTTATCCGTGGAGATGACCATATTGCCAATACACCAAAACAACTCATGGTTTATGAAGCTCTTGGTTGGGAAGCACCTGAGTTTGGACACATGACCCTTATCATCAATTCTGAAACTGGTAAGAAGTTGTCTAAACGTGACACTAACACCCTTCAATTTATCGAAGATTATCGTAAAAAAGGTTACCTTCCAGAAGCAGTCTTTAACTTCATTGCTCTTCTTGGTTGGAATCCTGGCGGTGAAGACGAAATCTTTTCTCGTGAAGAACTCATTAAACTTTTTGATGAAAACCGTCTAAGCAAGTCACCAGCGGCCTTTGACCAGAAAAAATTGGACTGGATGAGTAACGACTACATTAAGAATGCAGATTTCGATAAGGTCTTTGCTCTTTGCAAACCTTTCTTGGAAGAAGCTGGTCGTTTGACAGATAAAGCTGAAAAATTAGTGGAACTCTACAAACCACAAATGACAGCAGCAGAAGAAATTGTCCCTCTTACAGATCTCTTCTTTGAAGATTTCCCAGAATTGACAGAGGCTGAAAAAGAAGTTATGGCTGGTGAAACAGTACCAACAGTACTTAAAGCCTTTAAAGCCAAACTCGAAGCTATGTCTGATGATGAGTTTGTTGTTGAAAACATTTTCCCACAAATTAAGGCTGTTCAAAAAGAAACAGGAATCAAAGGGAAAAATCTCTTCATGCCAATTCGTATTGCTGTTTCAGGAGAAATGCACGGTCCAGAATTGCCAGATACTATTTTCTTGCTCGGACGTGAAAAATCAATCAAACATATTGATCAAGTTCTTGCAACACTATAAAAACAAACCCAACAATTGTTGGGTTTTCGAATGCACATAAGTGATGTGTCAATGATTATATGATTATTGATAAGACTGCATTTGTAATATAATGATGATATTTCGTAATCATATCATCATTTTCAAAACTTTAAATTAGTTTTATAATAGATTGGTAATAAAAATTAGGGAGGAGTGAGCATTATGAGAAGATTTGGTTGGTATTTCTACTACGTTATCGGCATGTACCCATAAAAAGAGGTAATGAGTCAGTTGAAGAGCTTGGTTTTTCTAAGCTCTTTTTTATGTTTATGAAAAGTAAGGGATATGTGGGGTCGTCTGATGTTAGATTGTTCTCAATCAGGAAAAAATAGCTTTATATTTTTAGCTTTTTCTAATAGGAGTGACGCTAAATTATATATTTATGTTACAATAAAGTAGGTTGATTTTGAAAGGAAGGGGGGAGTCTAGAGATGATCGTTTTATTTACGGTTCTACGTCTATTGGCTATTTTAATTGTTAGTCACGATATGTCAGGTTTACTCAAAACTTGGAAGAGTAAATGCTGGTTTATCGCAGGGAGTCTCTTGCTCTCTCTATTTGTTGGAGGCATTACAGGGTCGCTCTTAGCACTTTTGTTCTGCTATCTTTTCTTAAATAAAATATCAAGTAGTGAAAAGAATTCTTTTCTTTTCACCTTTTTGCCGTGGGTTTTTGTTGAAGTCACCTCGAAGCTGCTTCAACTTTACTTTTTCCCATGGATTTTTCAAATTAATTATTTACAGGTCAAAGACACCCCAGTACTCATTGCTTTGTCTTATCTCTTGATTTACCCAATTTTTCATCTGATTGTCAAAGTGTTCTTTATTGACTTTGGTGCTCTCAATGTTATGGGAAATAACCATACTTACCAAGTTAGACAACGCTTATTGGTTGGGGTGACTCTGGCTTATATTATTTTATCTTTAATTATTTTCTATGCCAGTAACATCTTTCCTTACACAGGCCTCTTTATTTATTTAGCAGGCAGTATTACGGTTGTCTACTCCATCCTCTTTATTTTGCTCTTTGCTCAGCTTAATATTTATTCTAAGAGAAGAGTGAAGGATCAGTTGGCTGAAGAAATGGCTAGACACGAGGAAAGTTTAGAAGAATATAGTCACCGTTTAGAAAAACTCTATAATGATATTTCTCAGGTGAAGAAGGATTATCTCGAAGGGCTTAAGACAATGGAGGTTAGTATCCAACGTCGAGACTTACCTGCTTTGAAACAAGAGTATGCAGAACTTTTAGAGAAATCTGGTAATAGCTTAACGTTGTCAAATTATGAATTATCACGTTTGATCAACTTAGAAATCACATCTCTCAAGAGTCTCTTTTCTGCTAAAGTGCTTGAGGCAGAGAACTTAGGAATTAAGGTTAACTTGGAGTTGCCAGATGTCATATCGTCAACTCAGATAGAGGCCTTAGATTTGGTTGTGATTTCTTCTGTCTTCTTAAATAATGCTATTGAGTCGGCGGTGGATTCTGAAGATCCTACTTTAACTATATCTTTCTTTAAAAATCAAGGTTATCTTATCTTGGTTATTGACAATACAACCAGAGAAGAACGTATTCCTGTGTCAAGGATTTTTGATGAAGGGGTTTCTAGCAAAGGTGAAGGCCGAGGGCTTGGTTTGTCTAAGGTCGCAGATATACTTAATCGCTATCCAAAAGTAAATCTTGAGACTCGTAGTTGTGACCATCATTTTACACAGGTCCTCTCTTTTCAGGATAATTGATAAATCAAAGATACTATTTGTGGAGGATAGGATGAGGGAAATAGAAAGGGGGAAAGCATATGCAACTTGCGATTGATGGCCTTATTGCTTTGGTTGTTGTCGTTTCACATCTTGTGATTTTAGCTAGAATTGCTTATCTAGATGTTTTTACTTACCGTTACATTCCTTATGTAATCGTAGTAACTGCCGTTAAGTGGTTAGCCAAGGTGCTATGGCAAATTGATATTCCAGATGCAATTTATCTCCTAGTCTTTATTTTTCTTGAAAAACCTCAGGCTCTACGAGAAGAAAAGTATTTTTATGCTTTCTTTACCCCTGTCTTTTGGACCCTGATTACAAGTTTCTTTAGTTTTTATCTTTTTCGAGTTTTCTTTAATAAGCCGGTCGAGTTGGTTCCAAACCATTTAGGAATCCTGGCTGTAGATAGTGTTGTTCTTCCCTTCTTTCTAGGCTTGCAAAAAATGTTCGGTTTAGATAGCTTTTTCCAGGAACCCTATCAGGACTTGCAGGATAAATATAAGAGCATGCTCTTGCAAGTTGATTATATTTTAATTATCAGTTATCTTCTTATCCTCTTTAAGCAGGAGATATTCTCCTTGCTTCTTAGTCAGACCTATCTCCCAGGTTACCCTCAAATTTATATTTGGGTTGGTTTCCTTATACACATGTATATTCTTGTTCGTTTTGTTTCCTACGGTAAAGACGTACGTGATAGCAAAATTCTCAGAGAACAAGAGGAGCACTTGAGGAGTCTGGAAGCTTATAATGAAAAAATCGAAACTGCCTATAAGAGTGTACGTTCGTTTAAACATGATTATGAAAACATACTCATTAGTATGCAGACAAGTATTGATAGTGGGGATTTTGACCTTATTGAACAAACCTATCAAGATATTTTGAAAAAGGCAGGTCAAGAACTCATTGAAGAAGATGACGAAAATGTCTCTTGAGTATAAACAGGAAATATTATCATGAACTTACAGCTTTGGACCATGGTATCCCTTGAAAATAGTATTATTCAGATTATTAGTTTTCATATTACCTGGTTTATTTATAAAAAACTAACAAGGAGCACATTAGCTTACTGGAAAGTATTTTGTCTAAGTCTCTTAGGTATAGTGGTATCACTTGGTAAGGGTGATGGCTTCTATTATCAAGTTGTTATCTTTTTAGCTTTGGCCTTAAAGGAACGTCGGGAACATCGTTTGACGATCTGGGCAAGCCTCTTTTTTGGAGCTTTCTCGGTTATTTTTACAGATTTATTTGCGACTTTTACTCCATATTATGTATTCAATAATCTGTTTACAAATATGACTTTGAGTGAGATTCAAGAAAACTTCTTCCTCAAATTGTTATCGTTTGTACTGATTTATCCATTCTTTCTCTATATCAATTACCTTTCCAGTTCAGATGTTGATAAGGTCAAGGAATTGATTTATTCACGTGGTCGTGAGCGTCTGTTGATAGCCGTTGATCTGACCTTTGCACTCTACATTACTTGTAGTACTCTTTTGGTATCAACAGGTAGTGATGTGGGAGGGCCAATTTTTATTGCAATGGCAGTTTATCTCCTAATGGTAACAACCTTGAACCGCTATTCTCATAAATTTGTCAGAGAACGTAGTAAGGAAGCTGTGGAGACCTATGTCTATAACTTGGAAGTCTATAATAAGCATATTGAGGATCTTTTTACAAAAGTAAAACCTATTGAAAAAGATTTTGAGAGTCTTTTGGTGGCTCTTGAGACCCCATTGGCTAAAAATCAATTATCAGAAGTTTTATCCGTTTATCATGAGCATTTGAATCATCTTAAACTTGATAATTTGGACTTAAATGATAAGTTGGCTCCTCTGTTTGAGATTCCTTATCCGGTATTAAGAAGTTGGATTGTAAACCAAATCATTCCTTTGGAACAAAAAGGTATCACCGTTAGGTTGGATGTCAATGTTGATGCTTATCCTAACAATTTAAATATTGCAGTTCTTATTGGAGTTTTAGAACGTTGCATGAACTTAGCTGAAAAACTTTGGGCCAAGGAGCCGGAGACAGATATTGGTTTCCTTATTCAACAGAATGAGGATGGCAATCTCAGCTTTATTCTTGAGAATACCAATCAGGAAGCTGATCCGAAACTCGATGATAGTCTGGCTATTAGTCGTGATTTTGCCCAGTTTTGCTGGTCAAACGGTATCGGTTTAACAAATAAAAAAGAATTATTTAAAACCTATCAAATTGTCACGGTAGGACTATAATCGTAGAAAGGAGAGGGATAACTATGCTGGGTAACATCCTATTTCAAATTTTGATGTTTATCATTATTTGGGATATCTACTTACGTATTGGTGGACAAAACACTAATCTTAAAAATCGTATACTTTATTTGTTATTTGATGTTGCTCTATGCATTTGGGGACAACTCATTGGACGCTATATAGGCATAGTACCTCCCTTAGTAGCCATTGTAACATTGACATTTAGTTACCAATTGAATAAAAGTGTCACCTCCGTAGAGCGCTTTTTTCTAGGTTTTTACCCAGTGGTACTAGTCGATTTGGCAAGACGTTTTTTGGCTACTTTCTTCTTTCCACCGATACTTGGCATAACTGTTGATACTTTAAACACTAATATTTGGTGGTCTATGGTACCACTTTCCTTCGTCATGTTGACGGTCAGAATAGTAGATTTTATTTTACGTCTAGATTTTACAGATATCTTGAAAGTTGCTGCCCAACAAGAAAAAAAGAACCGTCTGGGTTTGGTCAACATGCTTCTTTTGCTTTATTATTTAGTTATCTTTTTAGTGTCGACATTTGATACTTATTTTCCAGAGTTACATCTTGAGAGTAGATTTAGGTTGCCATTAGTAATGGGATATCTCTACTTACTCCTCTTTGTACTTGGTGCTGTAAACCAGTTTGCTAAGGAAAAAATAGAGCAGGATTTGGCCATGAAGCAGGCTAACTATCTTGATGATTTGAAGCGTGAGAATACTAGGGTAGAAGGTTTGTATAGAGACTTGATGCATGTTCGCTCTAACTATAATTTCCTACTTAATAATCTGAGAGATATCGAAAGAACAGGGGATATTCGTTCTTACAAAAAAGATTTGGTTGATCTTTATGTCAATCGAGATCAGCATAGTTTTTCAACTCAGGTCACTGATTTGGATAATATCCAAAATCCAAGTATTCATAGTCTACTTTCATCAAAATATCATGAAGCTCAGATGCATCGCCTCAATATTCATGCAGAGATTCCAGATCCAGTGATTCATAACTATCTAACTGATTTAGATTTAGCTGTTGTTTTGGGTCACCTCATGGATAATGCTATTGATGGTGCTCGTAAAGCCAGTGAAGGTTTTATTAGTCTGGCCTATTTTGATGAAGAGGACTGCCAGAGTTTTATTATTGAAAGTACAATTGCAGACGAGCAAGTTCCACTTTCAATGATGAGTACCCAGCTTTCTCATCCTGAGGGTGGTATAGGTGTTAATGCTGTTCAAGATATCTTGGAACGTTATCCGAACACTTCCTTTTCTGTCCGTAGTCAGAATCATAAAATGATGCAAATACTAGAAATGAGGCCCTAATATGAATATATACATTTTAGAAGATGACTTAATGCAGCAAACACGTATTAGTGACATCATCCGAGAATTGGTTTCAGAGGGCACGTTTTCCGTACGAAAACTTGAAGTTTTTTCTAAACCTCACAAACTATTGTCCAGTATCAACGAAAAGGGTAACCATCAGGTTTTCCTTTTAGATATCGATATTGATGGTGAGCGAAAGAAGGGGCTAGAAGTTGCCTCAGAAATTCGTCAACAAGATGCTAATGCAGTTATTATTTTTGTAACAACTCACTCAGAGTTTGCACCGATTAGTT
Source organism: Streptococcus sp. SR4 (assembly GCF_000517725.1). NCBI lineage: Bacteria > Bacillati > Bacillota > Bacilli > Lactobacillales > Streptococcaceae > Streptococcus > Streptococcus sp. SR4. Next base: position 90,635 of record NZ_AZYW01000019.1, read on the forward strand.
TTAAATACAAGGTTTCTGCACTAGATTTCATTGATAAGACAGTTTCTAATGCAGAGTTCAAACAACAACTAAAACAAACATTGACTTTTGTGAACCAAAAAGTTGGAGATGTGGATGATGATGAGATTTTTGTGTTTGAAACCGCTCAGTCTCGGATCCAAGTCCTTATGAGAGATATTTATTATTTTGCGACTGCTGTGACACCTCATAAGGTGATGCTGATTACTAAAACAGAGCGTTTGGAGTTTTATGCCAATCTTGGAGATATTACTTCGGTAAATAAAAAACTCTTTTCTTGTCATCGCTCCTTTTTAGTTAATTTGGATAACATATCTCGTATTGATAAGACTCAGTTGATGATTTATTTTGAAAATGGTGATTCTTGTCCAGTTTCACGTTTGAAAATGAAGGCTCTGCTTAAAAAATGGTCAGAGGTAAAAGAACATTAGTCGATGACTAATGTTCTTTTTAGTCTAAAAAAGCATGTGTTTATTTCATAGGTGATTGATTATCTTATGAGTGAACAAATTCTGTAAAAACACAAAATAGATGTCCTTTAGTGATAAAATTTAGAGATTTATAAAAAAATGACTAAAAAAAATGCAGTTCAGGATGAAAAAACGACATTCTATGAAATCGTATAGACAATTAAATTGAAAAAAGTTAATATATAATCAAGATATGTGATTCGGAAATGAGACATCGTCAATCTTATTGAAATCTACATACACTTTATGAAAATAAATAATGTACTTTTATATAACTTTTTCCTAATCCCCATTTTTTATTGGCCGCTCGTCCAATTACATATCTTTTTTATAGAAATTAATAGGCTTGAGAAATCAAGCCGTTTTTTTGTTTTTAAGGGCATTAGTACAGATTAGGATAAAAAAATACATTCTGTGAGTGAAATTCGACATTTTAGGAAATGAAGATATACATTTGGGGATTGCATGCTATAATGTAATCAAGGTTAGAGAGCAAGAAGAATGTATGGTTTAAGTTAGTCCCTTAAACATAATAATTTCCCTCATTCATTCTATCTAAAATTGCTGTTGTGTTCTCTACCGATGATGCTGTTGTTCAAAAGGTCTGTACTTTGTACAGGCCTTTTGGCATTTTAGAAGATAAATAGTTAAAGATGCTTTTGAATCTATTTGTATAGTTTCAAAAGTGTTTTTTATTTTTCATTACTTCTTGCATAAAATTGAATAAAAATTAAGAATTAAGCACTTTTTAGGTCAAAAGAATAAGTAAAAACAAATAAAAACTAAATAAATATAAAAAAATAACAAAAAAGTGTTGACAAGTGAATAAATATGCAATATAATTAATCTCGTAAGGTTGATAGAGATAGCAACCACAAGAAAATATAAGAAAAGAGAAAAATATTATGTCAAAAGAGAAAGTTATTCTTGCCTATTCGGGAGGTCTTGATACCTCAGTCGCTATTACATGGCTTAAAAAAGATTACGATGTTATCGCCGTTTGTATGGACGTCGGTGAAGGTAAAGACCTTGAGTTTATCCATGACAAAGCTTTGACAGTTGGAGCTGTCGAGTCATACGTGCTTGATGTTAAAGATGAGTTTGCTGAAGATTATGTGCTTCCAGCACTTCAAGCTCACGCTTACTATGAACAAAAATATCCTTTGGTTTCAGCACTTAGTCGTCCAATCATTGCTAAAAAATTGGTTGAGATTGCTCATAAAACAGGAGCAACGACTATCGCTCACGGTTGTACTGGTAAAGGTAATGACCAAGTTCGTTTCGAAGTTGCCATTGCTGCCCTAGACCCAAGTCTTAAAGTAGTAGCGCCAGTACGTGAATGGAAGTGGTCTCGTGAGGAAGAAATTGAGTATGCTAAGGCTAATGGTGTTCCAGTTCCAGCAGACCTTGATAATCCTTACTCAGTCGATCAAAACCTTTGGGGACGTGCTAACGAGTGTGGTGTTCTTGAAAATCCTTGGAATCAAGCTCCAGAAGAAGCTTTTGGGATTACCAATTCACCAGAGTCTGCGCCAGATGAAGCTGAATATGTCGATGTAACCTTTAAAGAAGGGAAACCAGTTGCTCTTAACGGTAAAGAAATGAAATTGGCTGACCTTATCCAAGAAATGAATGTTATTGCTGGTAAGCATGGCGTCGGACGTATCGACCACGTTGAGAACCGTCTTGTAGGTATCAAATCTCGTGAAATTTATGAATGTCCAGGAGCTATCGCCCTTTTGACAGCTCATAAAGAAATTGAGGACTTAACTTTGGTACGTGAAGTTTCTCACTTTAAACCAATTCTTGAAAATGAATTGTCAAACCTTATCTACAATGCTTTGTGGTTTAGCCCAGCAACACAAGCTATCATTGCTTATATTAAGGAAACACAAAAAGTTGTTAATGGTATCGCTAAAGTTAAGCTTTACAAAGGGCATGCTCAAGTAGTAGCACGTCAATCAGCTAATTCATTGTATGATGAAAACTTGGCTACTTACACATCAGCTGACAGCTTTGATCAGGATGCTGCAATTGGATTTATCAAGCTTTGGGGTCTTCCAACTCAGGTTAATTCACAAGTTAACCATCCATTTGACAATTAATGACAGATTACATAAGAAAAGTAGGCTATTAGAAGAAAAACGCTTCTTATCAGATAAAAGTGGACAGAGAGCCACATCTGATACTCTTTTCTTATAACTTATATTATTATCGTTAAGGCGTTCTGAGAGGCGTCACGAGCCTAAATAAACTACGACAGAGATCGGGTTTTAGGAAAACAAGTGTCCAGAGAGACAAATTAAGCTAGACAAATACTATCTAGCTTTTTTCATTTAAGTTATTGTGACCAAAGAGGTCGTTGCTTGTTATAAGTATTAAGAAAGGATGGAAGATTATCCCAGTGTGGGGTAATCTTCAAAATAAAACTATGGCAGAAAATCATAAACTATGGGGCGGTCGGTTCGAAGCTAGTCTTGAAAAATGGGTAGAAGAATTTGGTGCTTCAATCTCATTTGACCAAAAGATGGCAGAGTTTGATTTGAAAGGGTCTATTGCCCATGTTACGATGCTTGGTGAGACAGGAATTATTACCAAAGAGGAAGCATTGCAAATTAAACAGGGCTTGGAAGAACTGCTTGAGGAATATAAGGCTGGTAAACTAGAATTTGATGTTTCCAATGAAGATATCCATATGAATATGGAGAGTCTTTTAACGGCTAAAATTGGACCAGTAGCAGGAAAACTTCATACAGCACGTTCACGTAACGACCAAGTGGCAACGGATATGCACTTGTATCTAAAAGCCAAACTAGTGGAAGTTATTGAGAAGCTTGATAATTTACGTGGTACTTTGGTCAATCTAGCAGACAAACATACCTACACGATTATGCCAGGCTACACCCACTTGCAGCATGCACAACCGATTTCTTTTGGTCACCACTTGATGGCTTATTACAACATGTTTACACGTGATGCCGAACGTTTTGAATTTAATATCAAGCATACGGATATCTCTCCACTCGGAGCTGCTGCTCTAGCCGGAACAACTTTCCCAATTGATCGTAATATGACATCTGACTTAATGGGCTTTGCAAAACCATATAGCAATTCCTTGGATGCTGTTTCCGATCGTGACTTTATTCTCGAATTCTTGTCAAACTCAAGTATTCTCATGATGCATATGACACGTATTTGTGAAGAAATCATTAACTGGTGTTCTAACGAGTTTAAGTTTGTAACTCTATCTGATACTTTTTCAACAGGCTCTTCCATTATGCCTCAAAAGAAAAACCCAGATATGGCAGAACTAATTCGTGGGAAATCAGGTCGTGTCTATGGCAACTTGATTGGATTGTTGACCGTGATGAAGTCATTACCTTTGGCCTACAATAAAGATCTCCAGGAAGATAAAGAGGGTATGTTTGATACGGTAGAGACGATTACTGTCGCTATTGATATTCTCGCAGGCATGCTCAATACAATGACTGTTAACGACAAACATATGGCAGAGTCAACAGAGAAAGATTTTTCAAATGCTACAGAGTTGGCTGATTATCTTGCATCTAAAGGCCTACCATTCCGTGAAGCACATGAGATTGTTGGAAAACTTGTCCTTGAGTGTACCAAAGCTGGTTATTACCTTCAGGATGTTCCTCTCGAACGTTATCAAGAAGTTTCAGATTTAATTGAAGAGGACATCTATGAGACACTTAAATCTCATACAGCTGTTGAACGTCGTCATTCCCTTGGTGGAACTGGTTTTGACCAGGTTAAATGGCAAATCAAAGAAGCTCAAAAAGCTCTAAAAAAATAAGTCTCTAAGGCCCCAACCACAAGGTTTTGGGCTTTTTTGCTATTTATGATATAATAGTACTAATTTTGAGTTTGGAGTCGCATTTTGAAAAAATCTTATCGCGTTAAGAAAGAGAAAGACTTTAAAGCATTATTTGATGCAGGACACAGTGTTGCTAATCGAAAATTTGTTGTCTACTGTCTGGATCGTGATTTACCTCATTTTAGAGTAGGTTTGTCAGTCAGTAAGCGTCTTGGTAATGCGGTTACTCGGAATCGGGTAAAACGTCGTCTACGACATGCACTGATGGACATGTCATCTCAGTTAGAACATCAAGATTTTGTCGTTATTGCTCGTAAAGGTGTCGAAGACTTAAGTTATCAAGACATTTATAGCAATCTCGTTCATGTCTTAAAAATAGCAAAGTTATATAAGGACTAAAAAATTATTTTGCTTCTTTACATTGTAGGATAAACTAAAATCACTCCTGATTTTTGAGATACTCTTAATGAATGGAAGCGAAGCAGTTCTTTATCGTATTAAAAAGGAGTTTTTAGTGAAGAAAAAACTTAATATATCTGTTTTAGGTGCAGGAGCTCTCTTGCTTTTGTCCGCGTGTGGACGAAGTGATGTTACAAGTCACTCTACAGGCCTTTGGGAACGTCTTATTTTAATGTTTGGGAAGGCTATTCAAGGGCTCTCATTTGGTGGTTCTATTGGATTAGGTATTATTATTTTCACGATTTTAATTCGTGCGGTAATGATTCCTCTTTATAATCGCCAAATTAAGTCAAGCCGTGAACTACAAGAGTTGCAGCCAGAGTTACGTCGCTTGCAGAGTGAGTATCCTGGACGCGAGAATCGTGAAGCTCTTGCTTATGCACAACAAGATCTTTATAAAGAGCATGGTGTAAATCCTTACGCAAGCTTCGTTCCTCTCTTGATCCAATTTCCTATTTTGATGGCTCTTTATGGAGCGCTCACGCGAGTGCCAGAGTTGCGAGAAGGAACATTCCTCTGGGTTGACCTAGGTCAGAAAGATCCTTACTTTATTCTTCCGATTTTGGCGGCTGCTTTCACCTTCCTTTCAACTTGGTTGACAAATAAGGCAGCTAAAGATCGTAGTGCAATGCTTCTTGTTATGAATATCATGCTTCCAATCTTTATTTTCTGGTTTGGAACTCAGATTTCTTCAGGGGTAGCACTTTACTGGGCAGTTTCGAACGCCTTCCAAGTTGTTCAGATTTTGGTTTTTAATAATCCGTTTAAAATCATTGAAGAACGTAATCGTTTGGAAGCGGAAGAAAAAGAACGTAAAGCTAAGATTCGTCGTGCCAAGAAAAAGGCGCATAAACGTAAATAAGGAGGCTTATTATGGTTGTCTATTCTGGACGAACAGTCGAACAAGCTATCGAAAAAGGTTTGAAAGATCTTAATTTACCCCGTATGAAGGCTCATATTAAGGTGATTTCTCGTGAGAAAAAAGGTTTTCTAGGGTTCGGAAAGAAACCAGCTCGAGTTAGTGTTGAACCAATAAATGAAAAGATAGCTCACGAAGCAGATCAAAACACCGTTAAAGTGGCTCCCGATGCTGTAAAACAATTAGACGATTCTGTCGCAAGTCCCAAAGACGAAACGATTGCTTTCAATAAAGTGACAAAACTCGTTACGGTTTCAGATAGTAAGGAAATTGCACAAGAAAACTTAAAGCAACCAGTGTCTACAGAGACCCTTGGTGAAGAGTTGCCAGATAAGAAACAGGAGCAACCAAAGGCAACAATTATTCCTCTATCTGTTAAACGTGAGTCATCGGAAGAGGATGCTACAGAATTTATGGCAAATTCGCTTGAGCCCCAACTAGAACCGGTGGCTCAAGTTCAGACTCCGGAAACTTCTGAAGGAGATTTCAGTTCATTTATGGCATCTGAGTTTAGTTCAGATGAGTCTTCTGAAAATAATTTAGAAGATATTCAAGGGGCTGCAGATGATGTTTTATCTTACCTCGAAAAAATTATCTATGAAATGGATGTCGATGCTAGCCTAGAGGTTAGTCACAATCGTCGCAATATTATCATTCAGATTGAAACAGACCAACCCGGTCGTGTTATTGGTTATCATGGCAAGGTTCTCAAGTCTTTACAACTTTTAGCGCAAAATTATTTGCACGATCGTCATTCTAAACGTTTTAGTGTTGTTCTTAATGTTCGTGATTATTTGGAGCAACGCACAGAGACTTTGATTGATCTAGCAGAAAAAACGGCGGCTAAAGTAAAAGAAACAGGTCGAGAGTACGTTATGGATCCAATGACGAATAGCGAACGAAAAATTATCCATAAGGCACTTTCTCAAATTGAAGGTGTTGAAAGTCACTCAGAAGGAGACGATCCTAATCGTTACGTTGTTGTGACAAAAGTATAGTTAAAATAGCGTTTATTGCTTACAGAAGCTAGTCTTATTTGAAGGCTGGTTTTTTTTGACAATAAAAAGTAGACGGTGTATACTTTATTTAAAAGGTAGTCGCTGTCTACTTAGATGGAAATAGGAGTCAAAATGAAACGTAATACTGCTGAATTGAAGGAAAAGTTAATCGAAACAGGAGTCAAGGAAATAAGAACAAGAGGTGTTGATCAACTATCTATCCGAACGGTGGCTCAAAGATGTGGGGTCACCCATGGAGCGCCCTATAAGCACTTTGAAAATAAGGATGTCTATCTTCAGGTAGTTTTAGAGCGTTTATCTGAGATCTTTTTGAAGTGTCTGACACAAGGGGTAGACTCTTCGCTTGATGTAAGAGGTCAATTAGTATTAATGGGCTGTAATTTTGTGGGATTTGCTCAAAAAGAAACAAATAGTTTTGAGGCCTTGTTTATTAAGTTTTCTTTCAATTATATGGAGCTCACTCGGGACAGTATCTCTGTTAATGCCCATTTACCAGGGTTTGAGCACTTTAAGAGTGTGGTTCTGAAGCTGAAAAGTAACATGAATATTTCTGGTAGTGAGGCAGAAATATTAGTTCATATCTGGAGTTTTATTACTGGATTAGCCGTTTTGGTAAGGAGTCCTATTGGTGATAATTTCAATAATAACACTATTGAAGAGACTGTTAGTACTATGTTAGACATCTATGTTAAAGGAGCTAAACAATGAAAACCTTAATTATCTACTCCCATCCAAACGACAAGAGCTACAATGCCTCTATACTAGAGACTGTTAAAGAAAATTTATCGTCTAAACATGAGTTAAAGATTCTAGATTTGTATAAAGAGAAGTTCGATCCTGTTTTACGTTTTGATACAACACATAGGAGAAGAGACTTAGCGCACGATGTAGCTATGAAAGACTATCGAGATTTAATAACTTGGGCAGATCAGTTGATTTTTATTTTTCCAACTTGGTGGAGTGGAATGCCAGCTATCTTGAAAGGATTTATTGAACGCGTTTTTGTTGCTGGCTTTGCCTATGAAAATACACCCCGTGGATTGGATGGTAAATTGACTGGGAAAGCTTGGATTATTACAACCCACAATACACCAAAGATTGTTCTACCTTTAGTTCAAGATTATAGCAAAGTCCTAAAATTTCAAGTCCTAAAACCTTGTGGTATTAAATCGGTCAAAGTTACCCAGGTTTCACCCGTTGAGTATATGAGTGATTATAAGCGAAAAGAGGTACTCAAGAAAATAGCTAAACTAGCAAGAAGGTTATGAGCAAGCGATGATATAGGAACGGCATTGTAGTTTACAGTTATCACTAGCCTTCGGGCATCGAAGATATAATGAAATTAATATCTAAGTAATTCTTGACAAGATTAAGCTATTGCTGTAAAATAGTATGGTATGTTTAGTAACTGATCAAAAATAGCCGGCTAAACGAATACGAAAATCTATCAGGAGGTATTCAACGTGAAACGTACTTATCAACCAAGTAAAATCCGTCGTCAACGTAAACACGGATTCCGTCACCGTATGTCAACTAAAAACGGACGTCGTGTTCTTGCAGCTCGTCGTCGTAAAGGACGTAAAGTTCTTTCAGCTTAAGACATTATTGAAAGCAACAGTGCTCGAGACTGTTGCTTTTTGTTTTTTGCTATAAATGATAGTGTTGATGTTTGATGTTATTCATCCAAAAGTTTGAAAATATAGAGCTGACAATTCTTGTAATTTTTGATAAACTAAAGCGGTTGTGGATAATGACCACTTACTAAAAAATACTTAGGACTGTTTTTCCTAATGTAAGGAGTATAAATGACTGATTTTCCTATTAAATATCGTCTTATAAAGAAAGAAAAACACACAGGAGCACGCCTAGGGGAAATTATCACGCCTCATGGAACTTTTCCAACGCCGATGTTTATGCCTGTAGGCACCCAAGCTACAGTAAAAACGCAATCTCCTGAAGAATTAAAACAGATGGGTTCAGGGATTATTTTGGCCAATACCTATCATTTATGGCTAAGACCTGGTGACGAGCTTGTTGCTAAAGCTGGAGGACTCCATAAATTCATGAATTGGGACCAAGCGATTCTTACAGATAGCGGTGGTTTCCAAGTATATTCATTAGCCGAAAAACGAAACATCTCGGAAGAAGGTGTGACATTTAAAAATCACCTCAATGGAAGTAAGATGTTTTTATCTCCTGAAAAAGCGATCTCGATTCAGAATAATCTTGGCTCAGATATTATGATGAGTTTTGATGAATGCCCTCAATTTTACCAACCATACGATTATGTGAAAAATTCTATTGAACGTACAAGTCGTTGGGCAGAACGAGGGCTAAAAGCACATCGTCGTCCACATGACCAAGGTCTTTTTGGAATCGTACAGGGAGCAGGTTTTGAAGATCTTCGTAGACAATCTGCACAGGATTTGGTTTCCATGGATTTTCCAGGTTATTCAATTGGAGGTCTTGCAGTAGGAGAAACTCATGAAGAGATGAATGCAGTTCTAGACTTTACTGTACCTTTACTTCCTGAGAATAAACCACGTTATCTTATGGGGGTAGGGGCACCAGATAGTTTGATCGACGGTGTTATTCGTGGCGTTGACATGTATGATTGTGTTCTCCCAACACGAATTGCTCGTAACGGAACTTGTATGACGAGTCAAGGGCGTCTCGTGGTTAAAAATGCAGCGTATGCAGAAGATTTTAGCCCTATAGATCCTGAATGTGATTGTTATACATGTAAGAATTACACACGTGCTTATGTGAGACATTTGTTGAAAGCAGATGAAACGTTTGGAATTCGCCTGACAAGTTATCATAATCTCTACTTCTTGGTAAATTTAATGGTCAAGGTCCGACAAGCTATTGTAGATGACAATTTACTTGAGTTTCGCCAAGACTTTATAGAAAAGTATGGTTACAAGTCAAGTAAAAGAAATTTTTAAATAATTTATTTAGCAGTACATGATTGTACTGCTTTATTTTTTTCAAAAAAACCTATTGACAAGAATTT
>NZ_AZYW01000020.1:0-5810 GCF_000517725.1 Streptococcus sp. SR4
AGGTCTTGCCTTTCTTGCCAAACGTAAGAAAGATGAAGAAGAAAGTGAAGACTTCTAAGTCCTAGTAAGTTTAATCATTATCTTCTAGCGAGATAATCAAATATCCCCTATCGATTAGAGAGATTTCCTAATTGGTAGGGGATTTTTTTTAGTCTGATATTCTAAAAATACAAATAGTTTTAATAAGTCTTAGCGTTAGCATTATTATAGTATTTTTAGGGAAATGAAAGAAAGGATTAATCGCTAGAAAGCAATCTTGAAATGAGATTTTTTGCTTAATTTTATGATAAAATTGAAAGGAGTGTTTTAATCAAAATATAAATGGAGTATATATGTTTTTTAGAAGGAATGAAGGTCAATATCGCGAAACCGATCGTGTGACACGGTTTAAATTGGTTAAGTCAGGGAAGCACTGGCTTCGTGCGGCGACGTCGAATTTTGGTCTTTTCAAGGTGCTTAGAGGGGGTGTAGATACACCGTCTGTTGCTGCCCAGCAGGTAGAGGTGGAGGCACCTACCTTTTCAGGTCAGACAGTGCTCAAAGGAGTGCTTGCAACTGGGGCCTTGCTTGGTGGTTCAGTTGCGACTCACGTGGCACATGCGGATGAAATGACTGATCAGCCGATTTTAGAAAGTGAAGCAGGAGCTAAGACTGATCTCTTAGCTGCATCTGATTCTGTTGTTCTTGGAAATATGGAGTCTGTGTCCAGTGTTCAAGATAGCCAAGTAAATAGTCAAGAGTCATCTGAAACTGTATCAAGTCAGACTTCGGAGGCTTCTTTGAGTGAGTCCTTATCACGCAGCCAATCGGTGTCTGCATCTGAATTAGCTTCTAAATCGACATCCTTGTCATTGAGTGCCTCACTTTCAGCTTCATTAGCTTCTAAGTCGGAATCAGTAAGTCAGACGGATTCTTCTGCTCACAGTCAGTCTGAGAGTGCGCTTGGAAAAACTTCAGAGCATAGCGCAAGTGCCTCTGTTCAGTCAGTTAGCAAGAGTGATAGTAGTAGTGACTCTAAAGTGGGGATGCCTCTTGTCAGCTCGGAGTCAACCTTATTAAAGGCTTCCTTGACATCCGAAGTTCAAACGAATCGCCAATTGTCAGATACGGCGACTGGTCTGCTAGCTGCGTCAGTTGTGGCTGATGCTGAGCGTTTAGAGCAAGAAAAGCGACTCAAAGATTTAGCCTTAGACATCTATACCTATAAAGCTCAAGCTGTCGATTTGCCAAATACGGATGCTGCTATTCTCAAGGGGGATAAAGCTTTGGATGCTATTCGTGTCAGCCTGGCTGATCGTGACAGTGATGTGGCACCTACGATTGCTCAGGCTCGTCAGGCTAGAAATAGTCTTGCCAATGCGGTTCTTCGTGCGACATCTGGTCAACGTGATCCTCGTAATGGTTCTCGAATTGATGCTAATAGTAACCTCCGTGCACCTCAGTATAATTTAGGTTCGGCTAACAATGCCTTGATTTCTGTTTACAACTCTGACTACATCAATCAGGCTTATAATGTTGTTGAAACTATTCCTACACGAAATAGTATTAAAAGCATTGGCTACGCTTCTGGTAGTGATCGTGTGAATGGGATCAACGTGCCTCAGACCTCTGCATTGAAAAATAGTGCAGTGGCCTTTAATATTGTGGGGACTGTTGGGCAGACAGAGGTCGTAACGCCTGGGAAAATTTATAATGTTTCTTTTGTAGTGACTAATACGGCTAAGCAGTCAGTGACACGTACGCTTCGTATTCAGGTTTTGCCACAAAATGATGGTATTCGTAATCCGATTACGGCGGTGACAACGAGTACCTTTGTTAATGACACAAGTAGTCTCGCTCAGGCTGAAAAAGATAAGGTTTGGGAAGCATTTAAGACTGCTAACCCAAATATTGCCACTTCAAAGGACTTTAAATCTTATTCGGTTTCATCATCTGGTGTGGTGACCATTACTTATAAAGATAACACCACAAATGATGTGACGGCTCCGGTGAAGCGACTTGCAGCACCAACTGTTGAAACGAGATTATTGGACAAGGCTTACACACAGACGCCTGTAACGGTGACGGGAGCTGAGCCAGGTTCCACAGTCGTTCTATACAATAATGACGACGAAGTGGGAACAGCAGTGGCAGATGCTTCGGGTCAAGCGATTGTGACGCCGACTGTTAAGTTACAAACGGGTGGTGTAACAGCCAAAGCTCGCATCAAGTATGGTGATTATGCGGTGTATTCAGATGCCAGTAATTCCGTGGCTGTAACGGACGGAACGCGTCCTGAAGTGACGGCCAAGTTGACTGTGGATGGTGTGGAACCTAAGTCTACGCCTCTCGAAGGTGGTGGGAAAAACTATACCCTCTATGCTGGTGATGATGCTGTTTTGACTTTCACAGCTACAGATGACAGTGGCAAGCTTAAAGAAATGAAAGTCGTTGCAAGAGCCGATTTGAATGACAATGCCTTGAACGGCAATTTCTTTGGTAGTAGCCAGTACGGAACTGGTAATATTGCACCGATTACGGGAGATATCACAGCTACGACTGATAATCCTGCAACCATCACAACGACCATTCATTTGAAGGATGACCTTTATCATTCTTTCCGAAACACATGGCAACGTAATGTTGCTGCTATTGACAATGCATCAAATATGAACCGTCCAAATGGCTTGGGTGAGATTCGTATTACTCAGGGTCGCTTGTCAGATCGTACACCGGGTGTGGCGCCGACAAGCACTATTCAGGTGACCAGCCTGACTGCCCTAACAGACGCAGATAAGAGTAAGATTATTGCGGCCGTGTCTGCCTTGAATCCAGAGGTCGCCAACCGTATTAAGTCTTATACGGTTAATAGTGATGGTACGGTAACGATTACTTATAAAGACAGTACGACCAATGTTGTGACGGTGAAATTGTCGGATAGTGATTACAGCCAGTCAGTGTCGCAAAGTGCCAGTCAGTCTAAGCAGGAATCGATTTCTCAAAGTCGAAGTGAGTCTGCTAAGCAGTCTGCATCGACTAGCCTTTCATTGAGTACGGTAGCCTCAAAAAGTGTCTCAAGTTCTTTGAGTGAATCTTTGAAGACCAGCCAATCTCGAAGTCAATCCGCTTCAACGAGTGCATCTTTGAGTGCTGAGAAATCAACGAGTGTCTCAAGTTCCTTGAGTGAATCCTTGAAGACCAGCGTTTCACAAAGTCAGTCAGCCTCAACGAGTGCGTCTTTGAGTACTGTGAAGTCAGCGAGCGTTTCAAGTTCCTTGAGTGAGTCCTTGAAAACCAGCGTTTCGCAAAGCCAGTCTGCTTCAACAAGTGCGTCTTTGAGTACCGTGAAATCAGCGAGTGTTTCAAGTTCCTTGAGTGAGTCTTTGAAGACGAGCGTCTCACAAAGTCAATCTGTTTCAACAAGTGTGTCTTTGAGTGCCGTGAAATCAGCGAGTGTCTCAAGTTCCTTGAGTGAGTCCTTGAAGACAAGCCTCTCACAAAGTCAATCCGCATCAACAAGTGCGTCTTTGAGTACCGTGAAATCTGAGAGCGTTTCAAGTTCCTTGAGTGAGTCCTTGAAGACAAGCCTCTCACAAAGTCAATCCGCATCAACCAGTGCATCTTTGAGTGCTGAGAAATCGGCGAGCGTTTCAAGTTCATTAAGTGAGTCCTTGAAGACCAGCGTATCACAAAGTGAATCCGCATCAACAAGTGCGTCTTTGAGTACTGTGAAGTCAGCGAGTATCTCAAGTTCCTTGAGTGAGTCCTTGAAGACCAGCGTATCACAAAGTGAATCCGCTTCAACAAGTGCGTCTTTGAGTACTGTGAAATCAGCGAGTATCTCAAGTTCCTTGAGTGATTCCTTGAAGACAAGTCTTTCACAAAGTGAATCTGCATCAACAAGTGCGTCTTTGAGTACCGTGAAATCGGCGAGCGTTTCAAGTTCCTTGAGTGAGTCCTTGAAGACAAGCCAATCACAAAGTGAATCCGCTTCAACGAGTGCATCTTTGAGTACCGTGAAATCTGAGAGTGTTTCGAGTTCATTAAGTGAGTCCGTTTCAACAAAGTTGTCTGTGTCAGAATCACAATCAGTCTCAAATTCTGAGTCAGCCTCAGTAAGTGGATCAGTATCAGAATCACAGTCTGTATCAAATTCAGAATCAGCCTCAGAAAGTACGTCAGTGTCTGAGTCACAGTCTGTTTCAACCTCAGAGTCAGCGTCAGTAAGTGAGTCAATTTCAGTATCACAATCCGTTTCTAACTCTGAAAGTGCCTCAGTAAGTGCTTCAATCTCAGAATCACAGTCTGTCTCAAACTCAGAATCCGCTTCAGAAAGTGCATCTGTGTCTGAGTCGCAATCAGTTTCAACCTCAGAGTCAGCTTCAGAGAGTGAATCAACGTCGACATCACAGTCTGAATCGAACTCCGGTTCAGCATCTGTAAGTGAATCAATTTCAGAATCACAGTCTGTCTCAAACTCAGTTTCAGCCTCAGAGAGTGAATCAACGTCGACATCACAGTCTGAATCGAACTCCGGTTCAGCATCTGTAAGTGAATCAATTTCAGAATCACAATCAGTCTCAAACTCCGAGTCAGCCTCAGAGAGTGAATCAACGTCGACATCACAGTCTGAATCAACCTCAGAGTCAGCTTCAGAGAGTGCGTCAGTGTCTGAATCACAATCCGTTTCAAATTCAGAGTCTGCATCAACAAGTGCGTCTGTCTCAGAATCGCAATCAGTCTCAAACTCCGAATCAGCCTCAGAAAGTGGATCAGTAAGCGAATCACAATCGGTTTCTAATTCCGAGTCAGCGTCAGTAAGTGAATCAATCTCAGAATCACAGTCTGTTTCAAACTCAGAATCAGCGTCAGAAAGTGCGTCAGTTTCTGAATCACAGTCTGTCTCAAACTCAGAATCCGCTTCAGAAAGTGCGTCAATTTCTGAATCACAGTCTGCATCAAACTCAGAATCGGCCTCAGAAAGTGCATCAGTCTCAGAATCACAGTCATTGTCTATTTCAGAGTCAGCGTCAGTAAGTGAATCCATTTCAGAATCACAATCAGTATCTAACTCAGAATCCGCTTCAGAAAGTGCATCAGTAAGCGAATCACAATCAGTGTCTAACTCCGAATCAGCGTCAGAGAGTGCATCAGTTTCTGAATCACAGTCTGTATCAAACTTAGAGTCAGCTTCAGAAAGTGAGTCAGTTTCTGAATCACAGTCAGTCTCAAATTATGAGTCAGCGTCAGTCAGTGAGTCAGTCTCAGAATCACAGTCTGTATCTAATTCAGAATCATCTTCAGAAAGTGCATCAGTTTCAGAATCACAATCAGTGTCTAATTCAGAATCAGCGTCAGAAAGTGCGTCAGTTTCAGAATCACAGTCTGTTTCAAACTCAGAATCCGCTTCAGAAAGTGCGTCAGTTTCAGAATCACAGTCTGTTTCAAAATCAGAATCAGCTTCAGAGAGTGCATCAGTAAGCGAATCACAATCAGTGTCTAATTCCGAATCAGCTTCAGAGAGTGCTTCAGTGTCTGAATCACAGTCTGTATCAAATTCCGAATCAGCCTCAGAGAGCACATCAGTGTCTGATTCACAATCAGTGTCAAACTCAGAGTCAGCCTCAGTAAGGGAATCAGTCTCAGAATCACAGTCTGAATCGAACTCAGTTTCAGCGTCAGTAAGTGCTTCTGTATCAGAATCACAATCAGTGTCTGATTCTGAATCAGCCTCAGAGAGTGCGTCGGTTTCTGAGTCGCAGTCTGTATCAAATTCCGAATCCGCTTCAGAAAGTGCATCAGTTTCTGAGTCGCAGTCAGTGTCAACCTCA
>NZ_AZYW01000021.1:0-1382 GCF_000517725.1 Streptococcus sp. SR4
TTTATAAGATACCAAGAGCGACCAGAAAGCGACTGAAAATTAGGCGTCTGACACGTCAGCCTGCTGACGTAGACAGACGGTCTATTTTCCAAGCTTTCCGCTCGGGTTCAGTTATACCCTCTGGTTCGCCCTCTCCTTTCTATTAAAACTTCAGTTTTCAGATATTTTTTTCTTAAATCAACAATTCCATAGGATTTTCAATCAAATGTTTCAAATCAACCATGAATTTGGCACCATTCATACCATCTACAATACGGTGGTCAATTGTCAAGCATAGACCCATGATTGGACGTACGACAACTTCTCCATCAACAACAACTGGAGTCTGAATAGTTGCTGAAACACCAAGGATAGCTGAGTTTGGTTGGTTGATGATTGGGTTAAATGACTTAGTTCCAAACATTCCCAAGTTAGTAATAGAGAAGGTTGAACCTGACATTTCTGCAGCCTTCAATTTACCAGCTTGAGCTTTCTTGATGACATCCTTAGAAGCCACAACAAACTCAGACAAACTCATCTTATCTGCACCGTGAACGACAGGTACAATCAAGCCATCATCGAGACCAACGGCAATACCGAGATTAACAAATTTGTGTAATTCGATATTTTGAGCATCGTCAATCAAGGATGCATTGAGGTAACGGTGTTCCTCTTTCATAAGGGTACGCACAACTGCCAAACCAATCAAATCAGTGAAGGTTACCTTCATGCCCGTCTTATTCATGATTGGGTCAAGGACTTGCTTACGAAGAGCCATAAGGTTAGTCATATCAACATCATAGTTAAGAGTAAAGGTTGGTGCAGTCAAGTATGAGTGCGTCATTCCCTTAGAAATTGCCTTACGCATAGCAGACATTGGGATAACTTCCACGCCTTCTGGCAAGACTTTTTCAGGTTTAGCTTCAACCACAGGGGCAGCAGCCGCTTCCTTAACTTGCGCTGGAGCACTGATTGCAAGGATATCTTCCTTAGTAATCTTACCACCAAAGCCTGTTCCAGATACGCTAGCTAAGTCAATACCAAGGTCCGCTGCGATCTTACGTGCCAATGGAGTCGCCTTAGGTTGAGCACCTTTAAAGTTCTCAACGTCATCTGCATGAACACGACCTTTTGCTCCAGTTCCTGGAACTTGAGCGAGGTCAATCCCCAACTCACGCGCCACCTTTCGAGCCTTAGGTGTTGCACGTACTTTGCCGCCTTCGTGAACGATAGGTGCTTGCGTTTGCGCTGCTACTACAGGCTCTGCTACAGCGGCAACTTCTTCAACTTTTGGCGTAGGTTCAGCAGCTGGCGCGCTAGCTGCCTTGTCAGCCACAACTTCACCTTCTGCTCCAATATAACCGATAACTTCAGTAACTGGTACAGTTTCACCAGCCTGACGA
>NZ_AZYW01000022.1:0-53944 GCF_000517725.1 Streptococcus sp. SR4
GAGCCGTTTAGTTTTAGGCTGCTGCTTTGATAGTTTACAGGATTTGATTTTCTATCCTACTTGAGCTACTTAGAAAATCTGAATGGTAGAACCTTTCTCAATTACTACTGCTTGGTCTGCTGCAACATGGAGAGTGCCCGGCAGACTGCCCTCTTTTGAACCATCAAAAGAAATAGTGATATGGCCCAGTCCAGTTAAATTTTTTTCTACTACATTTCCCACGGCAGTAATCGAATATTCCTGATTATCTACCACCAGCTTGCCGCCTTCTAGTATTGAACCTAGCAGATTTTTGTTATCAATCTTAAAACAATACTCTGCTAAGTCTCCCGGAGCTTCTTCTCCAAATAAAATGAGCATATTAGCGTCTTGAATCATATTCTGAGCTTCAGGTCCCACTTGAATTACTTTAGCTTCAAAAATTTTCTTCATCTAATTCCGATCCATCCTTTCTCTAATCTTTCATGTTCCTAATAGATAAGTTTAAGATACTATTTTTTATATGTGTGCACAACCTAACCATGCTCTACTGATAAAGACCAATACTAGCGACCCAAGCTACTAAGACCCGAGGAACACCATTGAGAAAACGTGAATAGAGAACAGAAGGGACACCAACCTCAACAGTTTCAGCTTTCGCCTCAGATAGCCCAAGTGCTACAGGAATGAAATCACAGCCATTTTGAGTGTTGATAGCAAATATAGCTGGCAGAGCCATTTGAGGCGGAATATTTCCTTTTCCGATTTCGACTCCAATTAAGGTTCCGATAATCTGACTGATAACAGCTCCAGGGCCCAACAAAGGAGATAAGAATGGCAAGGAACAGATAAAGCCAATCAAAATGAGTCCCCAAATGTTCCCAGCTAGAGGAACCATTAGTTTTGCCAGCCAATTTCCAACACCAGAACCCTGAATAACCCCAATTAGTAAAGAAACAAAGGCCATGAAAGGAATAATAGTATTGAGCATTGTTTGGATGGCTTCACGAGCAGCCTGGTTGAAAGTCGCAACAACCTTACCAGCCCCCATCCCAATTCTTGCTACAATACTTGTTTCTGCTTTTTGTTCTGTGATTTTTTTACTAGTATCGTAAGTTGGTTTTTCAGTAACCACCGTTGTCGCTTTTTCATCTTCATTAGCAGCGGAAATTTGATCAAGACCAACTGCTGATACATAGATTTCCTCTGTAATATACTGAGCTAGAGGTCCGCTTTTACCTGTAGCGACAATATTGATCGTCGGAATCCCCTTCTTAGGATAGATTCCACAGCGAAGAGTTCCGCCACAATCTACAATTGCCAAAGCAATTTCCTCATCAGGAATAGATGTTTTAAATCCATTAACAGCTTCCATACCTGTCAAATCAGCAATTTTATCCACAATATCTGGCTTTTCTCCGCCGCCAGTGATATAGATAAATTTATGCTTTGCCTCACTAGGAGTAATGACCAAAGGTCCTCCGAAACCGCCATTTCCTTTAACAACTTTTATACTCTTATATGACATAAATTCACTCTTTCTATCAATCAAATGTTTTACTCAAGGTAACCCCTTGCTGTTTCGCAACATAAGCAGTTGTAAAATCTGTTACCCAGCCACCTACAAAGTTCATGACAATCCCAACAAGCATGTAACGAATGGCTAAGTCCATTTGACTCAAGCCTAAAGTTTGAATCCCTGTCGCGATTCCCATCCATACAAACAATTCCCCAGGATTGATATGCGGAAATACACCATTTGAAGTGTGGCAGAACTGCATCTGAGCTGCTACAAAACTAGGTTTATAATATTCTGGTAAAAAACGTCCCATACTGATTGACATCGGGTTCCCCAGCATAAAGGCTGAAATGAAAGGTAAAATCATATACCGGCTAACAGGATTTTTGGCAGAAATCTTAGCCAGGGAATTGACCTTCTCTTCTCCCAAGAAAGCGATAAGGGTATTCATTGCAATCAATAGCATTAGGACAAGCGGTACAATATTTGTCATCCAGCTAATAAAGGTTTCTCCACCTAATTGGAAGAGTTTCATAAAATTCTCTGCAAATTTTGTAATGTGATTCATAAGGAACCCCTTTTCTTATTTTTTTTTAATAACTGTTTAATAGATAATTGTAAGTAATTCGCATAAAAGCCAAATCCCAAAAAAGAATCAGATGAACTTGTCTCTTTCTCAATACCTGCCTCATGCAAAAGATAGACTTTTCTAGCATCTTCTATGGCTGATTGCATCAACTTATTTTCTTTTCTCACAAGAGGATTATACTTGTCAAAATAATGGATGTCTTCTCCAACATAATCGTCCATATTTTGAAAACGCGCTAAGATTGTGACTCCTTGCATTTTGCTAGCTTTAAGAACCCGACCGTTTTCATCAACCGCGAACATGACAATCGTACCGGATTTGATTCTTCCGGACTTCCTGCCAATCGCTACGCGACCCAGTTTTCGGAGCATCGTATAGGTCTTATTGAAGTCTTTGAGTTGCTGCCAGCCGAGGAACATTTGAAATATATAAGCTGCCATTACAAATACGGCGAAAATTATTAGCGAATTCATTAAAATACTCCTTTGCTCTTAGAAAATGATAGAAACTCTGTCTCTGTTTCTACCGATCTCAATGCCTCTTTCAGAGAAGGCTCTCCTGCAATTCTAAAAATATCATCATACAATTCCAGTAATTCACTTTCCATTTTTGTTTCAATTTCTGAGGGAATGGCGACTAGAAAGATAAATTCAATCCATTCATCTCCTTTTTGATAAGGCTCTTCTAGTTTTCCAAACATTAAAATAGTCTTTGCATAACCCTGGTTAATTGTATGGGGGAAGGCAATTCCTCCACCAAAAATGGTTGATTGCTTTTTCTCCCTATCAATTATCCGTTCTATAAAACCTTTATCAATCATCTGAAGTTTCCCTAACTCTGCAACCATATTTAGCAAGTATTGCTGATAGGTTTTTTGGGGGCTTAATCGAAGAAAGCGTAAGCTAACTGTTTCTAGATTTTTTTGATGAAAAGCATTGGCTTTCTGCCATTCTTCCTGCAGCCATTGATCATCAAAAAGATGATTAACTTGAATGACTGGAGATTTAGAATCTTTATATTTTAGAGGAACTGTCGTAAAAATCGCGAAATAGTCCTGATTCAATTCCACATTAAAATCCTCTTCAGAATACTGAGTAATGTCTACATCATTTCCAAGGACTCGTCTGAGTTGCTGAATAATCATCGCAGCGGTTCCTCTTCCTGTTGTGCAAACTACAGCTATCTGCTTGCGAGAACCCTTAACAGCAGAATTTTGCTTTCTTAAAATCATTTCAAAATACAAAGCCAGATATCCGATTTCAGATAATTCCAATTCTGAACCCAAAATTGCAGATAGTTCTTCTCCAGCAATTTTCGCCATTTCAAAAGCAAAAGGATATTGAGTTTGAACCTCGCCATGAAATATATCATTAGCTTGCACATGGAAAATCAGTCGATTGATTAAAGCGCCTAGATGAGACTTTATTTCTTCAAATAATTCTTCATCATCAAAGTGAACCAACATTGTTTCTTTGACTTTCTTGACAATCCCTTGAAAAATGTTTGCAACCTGTTCAGATTGATAAGACGGCTTGCTTAAAGTGTCAATAAAACGGACATTAAACGGAAAACACAAAAAGTCTATTTCAAACTGACTGAGGGAAATCTTATAAGTCATCTCAATATGATAGATTAATTTCTCAGCCAAAGGTGTCTCTGTTAAATCATTCTTATAATAAGGAATAGAACAATTCAACACCTTAGATGTATGAATACGTTCCACCATAATTGAAATGGTCTTTCGAAGGAGTTCCTGTGTTTCTTTAGGGATTTTATAGTCCTGGACTAGCGTCTCCAGAAAAGAAGAGGTTGCCTCAGTGAGTGTCCTTTCTTCAAAGTAAGGAGCCACTTGGTGAATATAGAGCAAGCGCAAATTCAGCTCGCTCCCCAAGACCTCCAGCCCACGGTTGGGCTTTCCTGAAATAGTAATAGAGTAACTCTCTGCCAAAGATTTTACTTGTTTTAAATCCTTATTAAGGGTACTTCTACTAACACCTACTTCCTCAGCCAAGTCGTCAATAAGAAGAGGGGAGGTTGACTCAATTAAACGTTTTAGCAAATAGGCAATTCTTTTACTGGAAGAATTGAAGTCACTCTCCTGTTTTAAACTACCAGATAAAATCCTTTCCAACTCTGTATAGTCATACACTTCCAACATTAACAGATCATCTTGTGAGATAATCTGGATATTAGGAGCCAAAACATCATTTAATTGTTGGATACTCTTTTGCAAGGTTTGCAAACTAATATCCAGTTCTGAGCGCATATCTACCAAGGAATAAGTTGGCTGCGAAACCATTTTGTCTAAAATATTATACCATCGATTTACTAAGGTCAACTCTCTTCCCCACCTTCATTGTTTTATCCGCGAGTTTTACCTCCGGCAATATTTGTAGTGACACCTGTTATATAGCTAGAACGGTCTGAAATATAGAACGCTACAAGATCAGCTACTTCACGTAGTTTCCCACTCCGTCCCAATGGAGTCGTTGAGGTTGAAGCATAACCAGCTCGAATATCTTCTACCGTCTTTCCACGGGTATAAGCAAGAGCTTCCTCATAAGAAAGAGTTCGAAGTCCCGTAGCTTCCATAATTCCTGGAGCAATTCCAACCACACGTACACCATGCTTACCAAGCTCTTTCGCCCATGAACGAGTGTAACTATAGACTGCTGCTTTTGTTGCAGCATAGGCACTTTGTCCTTCAGAACCTTCCAAGCCTGCTTCTGAAGCCATGTTCACAATTACACCTTTTCCATTTTTCACTAAAATACGTCCTACTGCCTGACTAACCAAATACAAACCTTTTTGATTAATCATTGTTATTTTTTCGAACGTCTCATCGTCCAACTCGTAAGGACCTTTAGGATTTTCTGCATCGATTAATAATCTAGGTACATTAATCCCCGCATTATTGACTACCGCATCAATATTGCCAAATCTTTCAACTATTTTAGCGACTCCTGCTTCTACTTCAGAGCGAGAAGTTACATCAACTTTTACAAATAATAGATTCGGGTGACGCAAATCGTTGTCGCTAAGATCAAAATTCGCTACATTGACTCCTAATTCCAACAATTCTTCGACTATTGCCTTACCAATCCCAGATGACGCACCCGTCACAAGAACTGTTTTGCCTTTAATGTCTAACCAATCATTCATTTTGATACCTCTCAAATTTTATTTACAAGGCAATTATACAGCGCTTTCATAAAAGAATTAAGACACTCTTTTTTACACTGTTCAAAAAATTAATAAACTAATTAAGAGGCTTGTACTAAAAAATCCACTAGAAATGAACTTGTGGATCTTTTTATATTCTAAATGAACTCAAAGCATATGAGAATCAAAGACGTGCATTCAACTCAGCACCAAGCTCTTCAAAGCCTGGTTTACCAAGCAAGGCAAACATATTCTTCTTGTATGCTTCCACACCTGGTTGGTCAAATGGATTGATACCATTCAGGTAGCCAGAAAGAGCAATAGCTAACTCAAAGAAGTAAATAGTATAGCCCAAAGTGAACTCATCTTGCTCAGGCAGGGTCACAAACATATTTGGCACTCCGCCGTCTGTATGAGCTAACAGCACTCCATCTGTTGCTTTCTTATTGACAAAGTCAACATCTTTTCCTTGCAGATAGCCAAGGCCATCCAAGTCTTCTGCTAATTCAGGAATCAACACATTTTTGCGAGGCTTATCTACACGAATAACTGTTTCAAAGAGGATACGAGTTCCTTCTTGAATAAATTGCCCCAAAGAGTGCAGGTCTGTTGAGAAGTTCGCTGAAGTTGGGTAAATACCTTTTTGGTCTTTACCTTCTGACTCACCAGCCAATTGCTTCCACCATTCTGAGAAGTATTGCAATGATGGTTCGTAGTTAGCTAGAACTTCTGTCAGATAACCTTTACGGTACAAGATATTGCGTACAACTGCATATTGATATGCTTCATTTTCAGCCAACTTATCAGAAGCATAAGCCTTGCGAGCAGCATTTGCTCCTTCCATCAACTTGCTGATATCAGCCCCTGCAGCTGCGATTGGCAAGAGTCCCACTGCTGTCAATACTGTAAAACGACCACCAACACTATCAGGCACTACAAAAGTATCCCAGCCATTAGCATCTGCTTCAACCTTAACTGCACCTTTAGCGCGGTCTGTAGTTGCATAAATCCGTTTATTTGCTTCTTCCTGACCATACTTCTTAACCAAGAGTTCTTTGAAGACACGGAAAGCAATAGCAGGCTCTGTAGTTGTTCCTGACTTAGAAATAACGTTGACAGAGAAATCTTTGTCTGATACATAGTCTACCAAATCAGCCAAATAGCTTGATGAGATAGAGTTTCCAGCATAGAGGATTTGAGGTGCCTTACGTTCTTCCTTGCTTTGTAGATTTACAAAAGAATTATTCAAGAAATCAATCGCTGCACGTGCCCCTAAATAAGATCCTCCAATACCGATGACGATTAACACTTCACTATCAGATTGGATTTTAGCAGCCGCCTTTTGAATACGAGCAAATTCATCTTTATCATATTCTTCAGGCAGATTCAACCAGCCTGTCATTTCTGCTCCGGGACCTGTTCCGTTTCGTAGAGCATTATCTGCTGCTGTAACTTGTGCTTGCATGTATTCCACTTCATGTGGTGCAACAAATTTGTCTAATACTTTTGAATAATCAAATGTAATATGAGCCATTAGTTTCTCCTTTAAAAAAATCAATTCTACCCTTTATTCTACTCTTTTATTTATCTTTTGACAATACTTTTTACCCTTATTAGGTCAAGATAGGCTACAGTTACTATCTAAATGCAAGGTCTGCTTCAAGGCCATAGTGATCACTTACTAGAGGTTGATTGTTTCCATCAAAAATGACACTAAGGCGATTTACTGTCCACTCTTGGCTTGCAAAGACATAATCGATACGTAAAGGCTCTTCATTGCCCTTCCAGCCATCGATACCAGGTCCAACTGTATAGCTACCAGTTGTTTCTTTAGCTACTTCAAAACTATCTTGAAGATTGAGTGGGCTAGCCAAAATGGCTTGATAACCTTCGCGACCTGCTGGGTTGTTAAAGTCACCTGCTAGGATGAGTGGTTTTCCAATAGCTTTGAAACGTTCCTCAATACGTACCCACTCTTCTTGGAAACCTTTGTCCCACCATGAAAGGTGAACACTAGCAACAGCCACTTCTCGGCCATCTACAGTGGTTTCAGCAACTGCTACACGGCGTGTATGGTAGTCAGTTGGATCATCAACATCTGAAACCAAGATTTCGCTAGCTGTCAATGGTTGACGTGACAAGACGGCAACCCCTTCATTAAGGTGATCATAACCAATGTGATTATAAGCCCAAGTCCAATGGTATTGAAGACCTTCTTCAGCCAACTTTTCCACAAGAAGACGGACAAAGTGATCTTGGTGGATTGGTGTTGCTGATGGAAGTGCATGATAGTAATCATCCGTGTCTACAACAGAAGTCTCTATTTCTTGGTTAACTTCTTGGAAGCAAATAATATCATACTGAGCTTTAAGAATCTGTTCCTTTAAGGTTTGGAATTTCCCTTCTGCATCTTCTTCCATCCAACTGTGGGTATTTAAAGTTAGAAATTTCATAAGTTTATCCCTCTTCTGACTTGCATCTAGAAATGACATAGGGTCATTTACAAACAAAACAGCCCAAGGGCTGTCTGCTTGTTTATCGTTTAGCAAATTAAAGTTCTACTTTTGCAACTGGAGCGTTAGCAGCCAATTTACCTGTATGTTCTACTTTAACTGATTTGATTGCATCTACATTTGTAAAGACAACAACTGTAGATGTTTCACGACCTGCTTCACGGATAGCATCAAGGTTCGCTTCAACCAAGAGATCACCTGCAGCAACTGTTTGACCTTCAGTAACTTTAACGTCGAATGGTTTACCTTCAAGACTAACAGTGTCAAGTCCGATGTGAACCAAAACTTCAAGACCATTGTCTGTTACCAAACCAAGAGCGTGTTTAGTTGGGAAGATGCTTGTCACTTTACCAGCTACTGGTGAAACGATTTTACCGTTTTCTGGTTCTACAGCGAAACCGTCACCCATCATTTTTTGTGAGAATACTGGGTCTTTAACATCTTCGATGTTGATAACTTGACCATCAGCAACTGAATGTACTTCGTCAGTCACACCTTTGAAGGTAGCTTCTGCTTTTTGAACAGCAGTCATTTGACTTGGAAGTGTTTCAGGAATAACTTCACCTGAATCAAGAACGTCTTGAATATCAGATTTCAATACGTCTGCTTTAGGACCATAGATAGCTTGAACCCCTTGTCCTTTCATGACAAGACCCATAGCTCCTTCAGCTTTCCATTGTTCTTCAGTTCCGACTTTATCAGCATCTTTAACAGTAACACGGAGACGAGTCATACATGCGTCAACGTCGACGATGTTAGCACGTCCACCAAGAAGGTTGATGATGTTGATAACTTGTGAGCTTGCTGAGCTTGTTCCAGCACTTGCTGATCCAGCAGATTCTGATGGAGCATCATCACCTTGCTCATAGTTACCGTTACGTCCTGGTGTAGCGTAGTCAAATTTCTTAATCATGAAGTTCGCGATGAAGAACATGATAACACCAAAGAGTACAGTTACCCAAATGAAGTTAACGATATCCATCGCCAAACCAGCGTTAATAGCAAGTGGTGTACGTGTCAAGAACTCGATAGAACCGAATGAGTGAACACGAAGGTTAACGATATCAGCCATGGCAAAGGCACATCCTTGTACCAAAGCATAAACGATGTAAAGTGGAGTAGCCACGAACATGAACATGTACTCGATTGGCTCTGTTACCCCTGTCAAGAATGTTGCAAGTGCAGTTGCAGTCAACATCCCTTTGTATTGATGTTTTTTATCATCATCGACGTTACGGTAGATGGCTACTACGATACCCATCAAGATACCGAATGAACCAATCATTTGTCCAACTTTAAAGCGGGCTGGTGTAACAGATTCAAGAACGTGTTTGTATTGTTCTGGGTGTGCACCTTTAAGGTTTGCAAGGTCAGTAACCCAAGCAAGCCAGAGTGGGTCTTGACCCAATACTTCAGTCCCTTTAGCAGCACCTGTCAAAACTTCATAAGTACCACCCAATTGAGTGTAGTTAATTGGGATAGTCAACATGTGGTGGAGACCAAATGGCAAGAGAAGACGTTCCAAAGTACCGAACAAGAACGGTGCCAAGATTGGAGCAGTTTCTTTTGAGTTGGCAATCCACATACCGAAGCCGTTGATTCCTGATTGGATAACCGGCCATACGATAGCAAGAACGATAGCTGCGATAGCTGAACGAAGAATAACTACGAATGGTACGAAACGTTTACCATTGAAGAATGATAAAGCTTCTGGCAATTTACGGAAGTTATAGTATTTGTTGAAGGCAGTAGCTCCGATGAAACCAGAGATGATACCTACGAACACACCCATGTTGAGGGCTGGAGCTTCCAAAACACTGATGAAGTAATCAGATACCTTGATTGATTGACCAAAAACGGTGTGGACTGTAGCAGCCTTATCAGCAAGAATATCTGAAGTAACACCAAAGATTGAACCAGTCAAACGGTTAATCAAGATAAAGGCAAGACCTGCCGCAAAGGCACCGCCTGCACGTTCCTTAGCCCAGCTACCACCAATGGCAAGGGCGAACAAGATGTGAAGGTTACCAATAACCCCCCAACCAATCTGCTCAAGAAATCCACCAGTAATAACGAGTGGTGCCACGTTTGGATTAATCATGGCAACTGTTTTACCGAGAGAAATCATGAGACCTGCTGCTGGCATAACTGCGATAACAACCATGAGGGCTTTACCGAATTTTTGCCAGAACTCAAAGCCAAATTTTTCTTTTAGCTTATTCATTTCATTTCCTCCTATGTTTCGATGCAAACGTTTGCATAACTTATGTAATTATTATAGCATCTTTTTACGATTTGTAAAGCGTTTTCGTAAACTTTTTTTGAATTTTTTTACAAATTTAAAAACCCCCAGAAAAACAGGGGTTACTTGATTATTTTTAAGCCATCAAAACCATCAAAATTGGGATAACAACCATAGTTGCAAGGGTAGTCTCAGTAACCATAACAGCTGCGTAATCACTATCAGCTCCATAGAGTTTAGCAACTACTGGAGCATTGGTCATGACAGGCATGGCAGACTGGATGATAAAAACTTGTTTCATCAAAGTTGGGAGAGGTGCCCAGTAAACAATGGCAGCCATCAAGAGAGGGGCAACTACAAAGCGTCCCAACAAAATCAATACCTGGTCCTTTTTAAGAACCAACTGCTTGACACCTGCATTTGACACTGACAAACCGATGAAAATCATAGATAAAGGAGTCGTCAAACTACCCAAATACTTCAAGTCAGTGGCTAAAAAAGTTGGTAATTTTATATGAAGGATAACAATAATAAGACCTAACATGAAACCCATTAGAGGGGGAGAGAAGATCTTTTTCAGACTTGTTTTTAAATCAAATTCTGCCTCTCCTTCCCCATCTCGCTGAATAAGGTAAGTTCCCAAGGTCCAGAAAAAGGTCGTATTGCACATATAATAGATAAGAACATAGGGAATACTAGCATCGCCAAAGAGGGCTTGATTGATAGGGAGCCCCACAAAAATAGTATTCGAATTAAAAAACATGGAAATAAAGAGGCCACGACGCTCCTTTTTCACTGCAAAAATGCTAGCCACCGCTGTCGCAATGCCAAGCAAAATCACCATAGACAGAGCAGGAAAACGCAATTCTGGTAACATCTTGAGCAGGTCTGTCGCTGTGAAACGCTGTGTGATTGTATAGAGCATATAACAAGGCAGGGCAATTTGAGTGACTAGCTTAGCTATAAGACCACGTGACTTGTCATCAAACCAGCCTTTTTCGCCCATAACGAATCCCACTAAAATCATACCCAAGATGACTAGTATTCCCGATATACTCGTTAAAAAGATTTCCATGCTTTCTCCTTTTTTGTTACTGTTACAAATAATAGTAGACACCAGAAAAAACTAATCATTTTTTCTGCCTAGAAATCTACCATTCTTATTTTAACTTCTCTCAAAAACCACTTTAGTATATCACAAAAAGAGCTTGATTTCTCAAGCCCTTTTCTTCTATTATCTATTCTGCTTTTAAGAGAGGTTCAAAGATGGATACCAGACCAAAGAAGGCGATGAAGATAAGGGTAATAGTGGCACTAGCTGGTGTTTCCCAATAATAGGAAATAAAAATACCAGAGAGCATGCCAACCAAACCAATACCAATAGCCCAGAAAATGACAGATTTAAAGGTTTGACCTATTTTCATACCAATAGCTGCTGGAAGAATCATGATGGTGGAAACCAAAAGTGATCCTGCTGCTGGAATCATCAGGGCAATAGCTATCCCTGTCACAATATTGAAGAGGAGGGACATGAGACGAACTGGTAAGCCATCTACATGAGCAGTGTCCTCGTCAAAGGTCAACAGATACATAGGACGAATAAAGAGTAGAGTCAAGACCAGTACAATGGCCGCAATAACAAAGAGGGCACGAACCTGCTCAGAGCTAATCGTGATGATAGAACCGAAAAGATAGCTATCCAGACTCATGCTACTGCTACCTGCCTTGTTACTAAGAATAAGAGCCACTGCCAATCCCATTGACATGAGGATAGCTGTTGAAATCTCCATATAATGCTTGTAACTAACCCTGAGATATTCTAAAACCAAAGCAGCGATAACCACAACCACAAGGGTCATCCAAGTGGTTGATTGGCCCAAGAAAATCCCAACAGCCACCCCAGCTAGGGACACGTGACTCAAGGTGTCACTCATCAGACTCTGACGACGAAGAATTAAGAAGAGCCCCAAAATTGGCGAAAAGATGCTGATAGCAATCACGGAGAGAATAGCACGTTGCATAAAATCATAGGCTAATAATTCACTAATCATGTTTGTGCTCCTCTCCATCCTTTTCATGGACATTGAAACAACGCCAAGGCAATTTCTGGTTACGAACCAGATGAATATTACGGTCTGTGTACTCCTTGACTTCCTCTGGGTCGTGGGTAATCATCAAGACAGACTTGCCATGTTTGTGAGCCGAATGGTGCATGAGTTCATAGAAAGTATTGGCTGTTCCTGCATCCATACCCGTCGTTGGCTCATCCAAAACAAAAATATCTGGATCTGAGGCAAAAATACGAGCAATAACAGCACGTTGCTTTTGCCCACCTGAGAGACGCCCAATTTGCTTGTGACGATTTTCCCACATACCTACAGACTCAAGGGCACGTTGAACATGCTCCAAGTCGTGCTTAGTCAAACGACGGAACCAGCCCTGACGAGGATAACGACCAGACTTAACAAACTCGTAGACCGTGCTTGGAAAACCTGCATTAAAGCTGGCAATCTGCTGTGGAAGATAGGCCATGCGAAGCTTTTTACCATCTTTATTGGTTTCAGAGATGGTTACAGTTCCCTTCTTAGGCTTGAGAATTCCTAGGGTAGCCTTAATAAGCGTTGACTTGGCAGCTCCATTTTCCCCAGTTAGGGTCACAAACTCCCCAGAATCCAAATGATAGTGAATATTGTCCAGAACAGGCTCCGCATCATACTGGAAGCTCAGTCCTTCAACTGTAATATAGCGCATCTTATTCCTCGATTTTTTCTGCTAATGTTGTCAAGAAACGTCCAATCACCTGACGCTCTTGATTATCGAACTGATCCAATACAGACCGATAAACCCCCAAGGTCTCTTGGTGGTGTTCCTCATGCTCTTGGGCTATGGGTTTAGCTTCTTGTGTCAAGACAAAGTAGGTCACGCGCCCATCATCCTTGTCTTTCTTAGCCTCCAACATGCCCTCTTTGACCAAGGTTTTAACTGCCTTGGTAACAGCAGCTTGGCTGACATTGAGGGTCTTAGCCAACTCAGAATTGGTCTTTCGTCCCTCAGACAAAAGCATGAGAATATGCTCCTGAGTATTGGTCAACTTAACCTGACTACGGCACTGACCAATGAGGAGCTCATGCTGATTTTCAGCCTTAAGCAAAATCTGATTAATCAATTGATTTACTTGTTCTTCTAGTTCTAGCATTGCTTTCTCCATTTACTTAACCAGTTAATTATATCGAAAACACAGAGGTTTTGCAAGGGTGGACCAAGAAAAAGATTAGCGATAGGCTATTATCACTATCAAGAAAGAATAAAGGTAAAATAAAAACCTAACCAATCTGGTTAAGTTTTCATCATTTATAAATTTATCGTAAAGTCGCAAAGATTTCTTCGACCTGAGCCACAGACTCGGCACGTGAGACTTCGCCACGAACCTTAGCTGCTCCCGCTGTTCCACGAAGATAGTGTGGTGCAAGACCACGGAATTCACGGACAGCAATCTTTTCACCTTTAAGGTCTACCAAACGTTTGAGGTGGTCTTCAGCGATGTCCAATTTCTTATCAAATGGAAGCTCTGGCAACTCCTCTCCTGTTTCGAAGAAGTGGTTGATTTGCGTGAAAATGTAAGGATTGTTCATAGCTGCACGACCCACCATAACAGCATCTACACCAAGTTCTTCAATCATGAGTTTAGCATCTTGAACGCTTCGAACATCACCATTTCCGATAAATGGAATCTTGGTGATAGCCTTAGCAACACGGGCTAAAGTCTCGTGATCACAGTGGCCTGTGTACATCTGCTCACGAGTACGGCCGTGCATAGCAAGGGCAGAAACACCCGCAGACTCAGCCGCAAGAGCATTTTCCACAGCTAAATCACTGTCTGACCAACCTGTACGCATCTTAACGGTCAAAGGAATATCAAGTACTGATGTTACTTCCTTGACGATGTGGTAAATCTTGTCTGGATCCTTGAGCCACTTGGCACCCGCTTCATTTTTGACGACCTTATTGACTGGACAACCCATGTTGATATCAACAATATCAGCCTTGGTATTGGTCTGGATAAAGTCGGCTGCACGCTTCAAGCCCTCAGCATCACCACCGAAAAGCTGGATAGACATCGGATGCTCATTCTCATCAATATGAAGCATATGAAGGGTTTTCTCATTATTGTAGAGGAGACCTTTTTCAGAGATCATCTCCATAACTACGAGACCAGCACCGAATTCCTTGGCAATGGTACGGAAAGCCGAGTTGGTAACACCTGCCATCGGAGCTAATACTGTACGATGAGGAATCTCCACGTTTCCAATCATGAAGGACGAATTAAGTTTAGTCATTGATGAGTTCCTCCAAGTCAGCTTCTGAAAATTCATACTTAGTTTGGCAGAATTGGCAGACGATTTCAGCCCCATGATCCTCGTCTTTCATGGCTTGAAGTTCATCCTTACCAAGCGTCAAGAGGGCATTTTCAAAACGTTCACGTGAGCAATCACACTCAAAGCTAAGCTCCTCTTCAGACAAACGTTTGAAAGGTTCATCCCCATAAATGGCATTCAAGAGAGCTTCGATATGGTCATCAGACTCCAAAAGCGTTGAAATGGCTGGCATCTCTTGGATGCGTTTTTCGTAACGAGCGATTTCTTCTTCGCTAGCTCCTGGTAAAACCTGAAGCATGAAACCACCAGCAACCTTAACCTTGTCCTCTTCGTCAAGAAGTACATTAAGACCAACAGCAGATGGCGTTTGCTCAGATTCTGTCAAATAGTAGGCAAAGTCTTCACCGATTTCACCAGAAATAAGTGGTGTTGATGACGTGTAAGGATTACCAGTTCCATAATCGATGATTGAGACAAACTGCCCTTGCCCCATAAAAGGCCCCACCAAAACTTCACCAGTCGCTGTTTTCTTGATGTCCACACCTGGATTTTGGATATAGCCCTTAACATGTCCTTTGGTATCAGCTACAGAGATGACATGACCAAAAGAGCTGTTTCCGATAACCTTAACCGTAATTTTGCTTTCACCTTTTTGGTTAGCAGCCAAGATTTGGTTGGCAATAAGGGTACGCCCCAAAGCAACTGTCGATGATGATAGAGTATTGTGTTTTTCTTGTGCGGTTCTAACAGTTTCTGTGCTATCAAGAACGTAAGCACGGAAAGAACCTGATTCTGAAATTGTTTTAATTAATTTATCCATAGTGATTCTATTATAACACAAAAAAGAGGGTGGAAAAATCGTAAACGCTCGGCGTTTCGCTTCCACACCCTCTACCAAATTACCATGAAAATTCGGACAGTTTTTCCCTCAAACTTGCTATTTTTCTATCATCAAAATGGTGTTTTTGCCTTATTACAGGTGGCAAATTCTCCAAATACTCAATATAGACGCTGACAAGGAGATTATAGTCATTAGTTGTCAAACGTTTGAGTTGACTATGAATGAAGGTAGTTGCCTGATCATACTGTTCATGGATTAACAAGTCGTCAATGTAGTCATTGCCATCAATCGTGTGACCTTGCTCGTCCTCCACCTGACCTAAATCAATATCCAGAGTCTCAAATTTAAAAGCCTTACTGACCACATTAGCTGTCCCTCGAATTTGATTGAGTAGCCAGTCACTGTTATACACTCCCATATTAGTCCCCTCCATTACTTGCTATTCAAATCTATTATATCTTTTTAAATACCGATTGTAAACGCTTTCTACACTTTGCAATTACTCTGTTACTAACAGTTATCTAGAGCTCATTGCTCGATTTTTCTAGCAAAACAAAAAGGACCATCTGGTCCCTTTAAATTATCAGAGTTTTTACCCAACTGATCCTTCCATTTCATAACTAATCAAGCGGTTAAGCTCAACAGCATATTCCATTGGAAGTTCTTTGGTAAATGGTTCCACAAATCCCATAACAATCATCTCTGTTGCTTCTTGTTCTGAAAGTCCACGACTCATGAGGTAGTAGAGTTGCTCTTCAGAAATCTTAGAAACTTTAGCTTCGTGTTCAAGGGCAACTTGTGAGTTATGGATTTCGTTAAATGGGATAGTGTCTGATTTAGACAAGTCATCCATCAAGATGGTATCACATTCGATGTGAGATACCGATTTCTTAGAATCCTTGTTGAAAGTGACTTGTCCACGGTAGTCAACCTTACCACCGTTACGAGCGATTGATTTAGAAACAATAGATGATGATGTATGCGGTGCATTGTGAATCATCTTAGCCCCTGTATCTTGGTGTTGACCTGCATTGGCGAAGGCAATTGAAAGCATGGTACCACGCGCACCTTCTCCATCAAGGTAAACAGATGGGTACTTCATAGTGACTTCGGCCCCAAGGTTACCATCAATCCACTCAACAGTCGCATTTTTCTTAGCGGTAGCACGTTTAGTTACCAAGTTGTAGACGCTATCTGACCAGTTTTGGATAGTTGAGTAGCGCATGTAGGCACCATCAAGTGCAAAGATTTCAACAATGGCTGCATGAAGGCTAGCCGTTGTGTATGTTGGCGCTGTACATCCTTCAACATAGTGAACGCTGGCACCTTCATCAACGATGATAAGGGTACGTTCAAACTGGGCAGTCGCTTCGTTATTGATACGGAAGTAGGTTTGAAGCGGAATATCCACCTTGACGCCTTTAGGTACATAAATAAAGGTACCACCTGACCAGAAGGCAGAATTAAGGGCCGCAAATTTATTGTCTGTTGGCGGAACCAGTTTTGAGAAGTACTTCTTGAAGAGCTCTGGATGCTCTTTAAGAGCTGAGTCCGTATCTGTAAAGATAATACCCAACTTGTCATACTCTTCTTTCATGTTGTGGTAAACCACTTCTGATTCATACTGAGCTGAGGCTCCAGCAAGATAGGCACGCTCTGCTTCTGGGATACCAATACGTTCAAAAGTTTCCTTGATTTTCTCAGGAACGTCTTCCCAGTCACGAGCAGGTTTGTCTGATGCTTTTTGGAAATATGTCAAGTCATCAAAGTTAATACCAGAAAGGTCTGGTCCCCACTCTTGCATGGCCATTTTGTTAAAGGTTTCCAATGATTTCAAGCGGAATTCAAGCATCCACTCAGGCTCCCCTTTTTCAGCAGACATGGCACGGACCACATCCTCGCTGATTCCTTTTCCTGTTGAAAAGACTGGTGTCACATCGTCATGGAAACCGTATTTATATTCCCCCAAATCAATGGGTTTTGGTTCTACTTTTTCATTTGTTTCAGTCATAGTATTTTCCTTTATTAAAGGTTTGATTCGTTTTCCTTTTTGCTTGGTCAAGGAGACTAACTGCTCCTTGACTTCCTAAAGCTCGCTTCTCTCTATGGCTTTTTTGAGGGCATTCCAAGAGAGTGTTGCACATTTGATACGTTGTGGAAATTTAGAAACCCCCGCCAAGAGCTTGGCTTCGCCTAGCTTATCTTCATCTTTATGATCTCCTTGAATCATAAGAGAGAAAATCTCCGCTAGCTCCAAAGCCTCGGCCTTGTTTTTTCCAATAACTGCATCCGTCATCATACTTGATGAAGCTGTAGAAATGGTACACCCATCACCAGCAAAGGCAATGTCTTCAATCACGTCACCATCAAATTTGACTGACAGATTGATAACATCTCCACAAGTCGGATTATTCAGTTGAAGTTGCTCCACATCAGGTAGGACACCATGATGGTGAGGGCTCTTAGAGTGATCGGCCACAACAGCCATATATAAACTATCTAGTCTAGAGAGTGCCATTGAAAAACTCCTTCGTCGCAAGAATTGCCTCTACAAGCTTGTCGCAATCCTCTTTGGTATTGTAAATATAGAAACTTGCTCGGGCAGCTGATGAGATTCCTAAATGATTAATTAAAGGCTGAGCACAGTGGTGACCCGCACGCACTGCCACTCCTTCATAATCAAGAGCTGTCGCCACATCATGAGGGTGAAGCCCATCAATATTAAAGGCAATAACACCTGCATGCTGACTAGGATCCTCTGGACCATAGACTGTCAGACCATCAATCGCCTGAAGCTTAGGCAAAACATAGTCTACCAATTCTTGCTCGTAAGCATGAATATTTTCCATGCCTAAAGCAGAGAGGTAGTCCACAGCAGTACCAAGAGCAATAGCCCCCGCAATGTTAGGTGTACCAGCCTCAAATTTCCAAGGCAATTCCTTCCAAGTGGCTTCCTGTTCGTAAACGAAATCAATCATCTCACCACCGAATTCAATAGGATTCATCTGGTTAAGAATCTCTTCCTTGCCATAAAGAACCCCAATCCCTGTTGGGCCTAACATCTTATGTCCAGAAAGGGTGAAGAAATCACAATCCAAATCCTGAACATCAATGGCCATGTGGGGCGCCGATTGGGCACCATCCACCACCATATAGGCACCAACTTGGTGAGCAAGCTTGGCAATCTCTTTGACAGGATTGATGCAGCCTAAAACGTTAGAGACCTGAGCTAGACTGACAAATTTTGTCTTTTCAGTAATCTTGTTAGCCAAATCTTCCATATCCAATTGGCCATCTTTCAAGTAGGCGTAAACAAGTTTAGCCCCTGTCTTCTTACAAGCTTCCTGCCAAGGAATGATATTTGAGTGGTGTTCCATAATTGAAATAACCACCTCATCTCCTGGCTCAAGAACCTGCTCTGCAAAACGACCAACCCAGTTAAGACCAGTTGTCGTTCCACGTGTAAAGAGGACCTCTTTGGTTGATTTAGCATTGATAAACTGACGAAGCTTTTCACGACTAGCTTCGTAAGCAGCTGTTGCACGCTCAGCCAAAGTATGCACACCACGGTGAACATTGGCATTGTCCTCATGATAGTAGGCCATGAGAGTGTCCAAAACTACTTGAGGCTTCTGAGTCGTTGCTGCATTATCCAAGTATACCAAAGGTTCATCATTAACTACCTGATCTAAAATGGCAAAATCTTGTCGAATCTTATAGGCATCTAAAGCTGACATCTTATCTCCCTATCTAGATATATCATAGGTTAGACTATCTGCGTCGATAGTTCCTAACGTTTGTTTAGTTTTGTATCAGTTACAGAAATCATTTCATCGCGCACTTCTTTAACTGGGATTTCAGTAATAACTGCTCCTAAGAAACCGCGAATAACCAAACGTTCTGCAGTGTCTTGATCAAGTCCACGACTCATAAGGTAATACATATCCTCTGGATCTACCTGACCGATTGAAGCAGCATGTCCTGCTGTAACTTCGTTTTCGTCAATCAAGAGGATTGGGTTGGCGTCTGAACGTGCCTTGTCAGAAAGCATAAGCACACGGCTTTCTTGTTGTGCATCAGCACCCTTAGCACCTTTGACAATGTGACCAATACCATTGAAAGTCAAAGTACCACGTTCCAAAATAACACCATGTTGTAGGATATGTCCCACAGAGTTGTTACCATAGTTCGTCACACGAGTATCAATCCCTTGAACCTGACGACCTGATGAAAGACCAATAACTTTAAGGTTGGCATGACTTCCATTGCCAATCAAGTCACTATCAAAGTCAGCAATAACATTGCCCTCGTTCATGATCCCGAGAGCCCAGTCAATGCTGGCATCACGACCGATACGACCTCGACGACTAATATAAGTTGTGACGTTTTCACCCAAACGGTCAATAGCCGCAAACTTGACTTGTGCACCGTCTTGAGCAATGACTTCAACTGAAATATTGGCACTAGCTTTTTCAGTCGCTTCACCTAGCGTTTCAAAGCGCTCAAGGTAAGTCAATTTACTGTTTTTACCAGCCACGATCAAAACGTGTTTGTTAAATGGAACATTTGAAGTTCCATCTTGGTAAAAATAGCTTTCAACTGGCAAGTCAACTTCAACATTATCTGGTACATAAAGGACTGCTGCACTATTGAAATAGGCATAGTTATAAGCTGCCAATTTGTCCTCGTCATAGGCTACAGCCTTACCAAAGAAGGCTTCAACGACTTCTGGGATTTCCTCAAGAGCAGTCGTAAGGTCTGTGAAGACCACACCTTGACTAATCAAGTCAGCTGGCAATTGTTCAAGTACAGTATTTGTTCCTACTTGGACCAATTTAGGGTTGTTTCCAAGCGCTGTAAAATCAGGCACATTTGCTGATGGTTCATTTTCAGTAATCGTTCCATCACCGAGATTCCAACGGTGGAATTTAACACGCTCAATTTTTGGAAGAGCCAAACTTTCAATCTTATCAAAGGCTGCTTGACGAAGGTCTTGCAACCAAAGTGGCTCTGCCTTTGCTTGTGAAAAAGCGATAATAGATTCTTTTGACATAGGTTACTCCTTTTCTAGTTATTTCGAGTAACAGACTTACGCTTCTTCGTGGTACTCGTAACCGAGCTCTTCAGCGATTTTCGCATAACCTTCTTGCTCAAGACGAGCAGCCAATTCAGGACCGCCTGAAAGAACCACTTTACCTTCCATCATTACATGTACGACATCTGGAGTGATGTAGTTCAAGAGACGTTGGTAGTGAGTGATAATCATAGCACCGAAGCCTTCGCCACGCATAGCGTTAACCCCTTTTGAAACCACTTTAAGGGCATCGATATCAAGACCTGAGTCAATCTCATCGAGAAGAGCAAACTTAGGTTCCAACATAAGCAATTGAAGAATTTCGTTACGTTTTTTCTCACCACCTGAGAAACCTTCATTAAGGTAACGCTCAGCCATTTCTTCACGCATACCAAGCAATTCCATCTTTTCATCCAATTTAGTGATGAAATCAAGAACAGAAATCTTTTCGTCATCTTCTTTACCAGCGTTCATAGCCGCACGGATGAACTCAGCGTTTGTGATCCCTGGGATTTCAGCTGGATATTGCATAGCAAGGAAAAGACCTAGGCGTGCACGTTCGTCAACTTCCAAGTCAAGGATGCTTTCACCATCAAAAAGGATGTCCCCTTCTGTGATTTCATAGTTTGGGTTACCCATGATAGCAGCTGAGAGGGTAGATTTACCAGTTCCGTTAGGACCCATGATAGCAGCAATCTCACCAGTTTTAAGAGTCAAATTAAGACCCTTCAAGATTTCTTTATCTTCAACAGAAACATGAAGATTTTTGATTTCAAGTACAGACATTGTATACTCCTTTTTCATATATACAGCGAGCACTTGCTCGCTAATTTGCATTATTTTTTTGAAAATAGTCTTGCTATTTTCTGGAAAATAAAAAGAGAACTTCCATTTTCCTTAATTAGAATCATTATAACAAAAAAGCCATTACTTGGCTTTTCAAATGTTTAATTTTTTCGCCCTTGCTTCCATTTTAACATGGTTGCTTGGCGATAATCACTATTCCCGATAAATTTCAGGAAGTTGAAGAGAGGTGTTCGACCAACGCCCCAAATCTCAAGCCCTTCAATCAGAATTTCCATTCCCAAAATCAAACTCAAGAGTAGGAGAATACCACCGAAACGGCTGGAAACGTTTAACAGGAGGGCAATCAATGAAAAGAGGATAGCGATGGCATAAACCACCAGAACCGCCCCTCGATGAGTGAAGCCCATGGCTAGAAGGCGATGATGCAAGTGCATCTTGTCAGCCTCCATGGCTGGACGCCCTGACAATTTCCGGCGGACAATGGCTACCACTGTGTCAACAATAGGCACTCCAAGGATAATAACAGGTGACAAAATAGCCACTGCAGTTGCATTTTTCAATCCTTGCAATGACAAGACACCAATCATAAAGCCAATAAAGAGCGCCCCCGTATCACCTAGATAGATAATTGCTGGATGATAATTGTAGGGGAAGAAGCCCATAATGGCAGCGACCAAGACAAAGATGGTCATGGTCAAGAAAATATCAGTATCATAGAGGAAGAAATAAGAAATCACCCCCATAGTCATAAGGGAAATGATAGAAACTCCTCCAACCAAGCCATCTAAACCATCAATCAGATTAATGGCATTGGTGATGGCCGCAATCCATAACACCGTTAAAATCAAGGTCAGGACTGGCCCAAAATGAATCATGGGACCACCAAATGGAATCTTAAAGCTATCAAATCGGAAGTCTGTAAAAGCCCAAACGATAACAGCTCCAATAACAATACCAAGCATCTTAGGTAGAGGCTTTAATTCCAAGATATCATCAATGAAGCCCGTCAGAGCTACGACAGATCCACCCACAACAACCGGTAAGATATACCTGATGTAGGAAACATGCCAAATATCCTTATGGATAATCATAGGCATAAAGACCAAGGTCGCTAGTACAAAGGCCAACAAAATAGCTAGACCACCAGCACTAGGCATTGGCTTTTTATTGATACGTCTTGCATTGGGATTGTCAACAGCTCCGACACGTAAGGCCAAAGAGCGTACCAAAGGGGTCGTCACGATGGCTATCAAAAAGGTCCCAATCAAAACGAATATATAATTAATGGTCCAAGGCATGTCTTAGCTCCATTTCGTTGCTTGTAGTACCGGTAAGGCGTCCTCTTCCATCAAGATTGTTGCATGCTCTTGTAGGTAGGCACGTGTTCGGTCTGCCACATTCGCATATTCAAGAAAACGCGCATACATATTGTTCGCGTAATAATCAGGCTCATCAGCCAAGTAAAGAAGGACTGTCATATAGTAGACATCCCCAAGTTTATAAAGCTCAGAACCTTCAACAGGCACATCCTTCAAACCTTGCGTAAAAGTCACCACTTGATCAAAGTCAGAGAAGGCCAAGACATAGTGGGTATAGTCTTCACGAATATTTTCTTCAGCCACTTCCTTGGTAGGCTCTGTCATAGCCTTATCAACCTCTTCCAAGGTCTTTTCAAGCTCTTCGAGCTTATGGTGTGCTTCGATGTCACCCTTGTCCATAAAGTTACCCTCAAGAGCCTTGAGGAACTCTTCTGGAGAAAGCCCTGAGTAGTCATCCATATCTGACAAATCGTTGAAATCAAGGTCTTCCTTAAGATCTGATTTAGTCACAAAGACATCCACACGATCCTTGCGTGGCGTGACACGGAAGCTCAGCATCCCACTATTTTTAAAGTTATCAGGCAAGTCCAACTCATCCATGACAGTATAGAAAAATTCCTCTGTTTTTTCCTGGGGAATCAAGAAATCCTTCAATTCCATACCATGTTCTTCAAGATCTTCCATGGTAATCATGATTTTTAGAGTTGTCTCGCTTATTTGTTTCATTTCCATATGTAAAAAACCTCGCACGAGTAGTTATTTCATTATACTAGAAAAGCCAAGAGATAGCAATTTCTGAGCAAGTTTGAGTCTTATTTTGGAAAGGATTTCTAAAAACTTCTTAATACTAACAAAACCTTGTATTTCCCCATTTATACCTGTCATCTATCCTAGATTGGAGTATAATAAAAGTGAAGATATACATGGAGGTGATGACCATGACTGCCTATAAAAAAGGGTGGCTACGAGCTAGCATTGCTGGAGGAATAACGAGTTTATTGACGCTCTTTCTCTACTTATCGGGGCAACCTTATCAAGTAAACAAATCTACCTTTCTTACAGGGCTAATCGTCGCCATCATACTAGCAACTGCACCCATTTACGACGATAATCGTTTATCGCTCAAACAGCAATCTCTTCTCCACTTCTCAATCATGTGTGTTACCATCCTTCCAATTCTCTGTTTGTCCGGATGGTATCCCTTGCATAATATCGTGGACTTCTTGAAAATCCTAGCTAGCTTCTTGACTTGCGGACTGGTCCTATGGTTGCTAGCTTACCTTATCTTTGGAAAACTTCTCCACAAATAATCTCTAAACCAGATAAAAAAGGACTTCAATTGAAGTCCTTTTTCAGTTTACTTGAACGTAATTATCCGAAAATAAGTTTGACAGCTCCATAAAGAAGCACAATAATACCAAGCACGATACGGTATTTTCCGAAAACTGTGAAATCATGTTTCTTAATGTAATTCATCAAGAAGCGAATCACGAACAAGCTGACAACAAAGGCTGTCACACTAGCTACCAAGAGAATAGCCACTTGTCCACCTGTCAAGGTATTCCCGTCAATGAAATACTTAACCGCCTTAAGTCCACTATAACCAAACATGGTTGGAATACCAAGGAAGAAGGTAAAGTCAGCAGCTACGCTACGACTAGTACCAACGATGATACCCCCAAGAATAGTAGCACCTGAACGGCTTGTCCCTGGAATAATACTCAAGACTTGGAAAAGACCAATATAGAAAGCCGTCTTGTAAGACATACGTGCCAAATCCGTTACCTTAGGCTCTACACGTCGATTGCGGTCCTCAATCCAAATAAAGGCAATCCCGTAGACCACCAACATGATAGCTACTACAAAGAAATTACTGAGATGGGCCTCCATCCAGTCATCTAAAAGAAGACCAAAGAAGGCTGAAGGAATACAGGCAATGACCACCTTGAGCCAAAGCTGCCAAGTCAATTGCACTTCACGTGCTGTCTTACCAGGTTGGAAGGGATTCAAACGTTTAAAGTAAATGACCATAACCGCAAGAATAGCACCAAGTTGGATAACGATATTAAACATATCGATGAAGTCTTTACTTTGTCTCAAGTTCAAGAATTCATTCACCAAAATCAAGTGACCCGTAGATGAAATCGGTAGCCACTCAGTGATACCTTCGACAATCCCAAGAAAGACTGCTTTTAGTAATTCAATAATAAATTGTGCCGTTTGCATAATTATCTCCGTTTTAAAATGCTAGCCTCATCACACCAAAAATGATCAAGGCTCCAAATCGTCCTTCCCATTATATCAAATTACAACTTGTATTTGAAGACAATCTTGATATAGAGATTGTTTTTCTAATCCCAACTTATTGTCATTAATCCTAATTTCCTGTAAAATAGTAAGGTATGACATTTTTATAGGAGACATTGTTTCAATGAAAAAAATTATTATAGCCTGCTTTGCAGCGCTCCTCCTCGTTTTTGGCGGAGTATCAAGCGCTCAAGCAGACGAGTATCTCCGTGTGGGTATGGAGGCTGCCTATGCACCTTTCAACTGGACGCAGGACGATAACTCAAACGGAGCCGTTCCAATCGAAGGTACCAAACAGTATGCCAACGGTTATGACGTGCAAATCGCTAAAAAAATCGCTGAAGCTCAAGGCAAGAAACCCTTGGTAGTCAAAACAGCTTGGACAGGTTTGATTCCTGCCCTCACTTCCGGCAAAATCGATATGATCATCGCAGGTATGAGCCCAACAGCTGAACGTCGTCAAGAAATCGACTTTTCAGACAGCTATTACCGAAGCGAACCTGTCATGGTTGTCAGCTCAGACGGTGATTATGCCAACGCTAAGAGTCTCAAAGACTTCAAGGATGCTAAAATCACAGCTCAACAAGGGGTTTATCTCTATAATTTGATTGACCAAATCCCAGGTGTCAGCAAACAAACCGCTATGGGAGACTTCGGTGCTATGCGCCAAGCCCTTGCATCTGGTATCATCGATGGTTATGTTTCAGAGCGTCCTGAAGCAAAAACTGCCGAAGAAGCTAGCTCAAAATATAAGATGATTACGCTTAAAGATGGTGGTTTCCAGGTTTCAGACGATGACGTCTCCTTGGCCGTCGGCCTTCGCAAAGGAGACAGCCAGCAAATGGAACAAGTCAATAAGGTCCTTGCTGGAATCAGCCAAGAGGAACGTGCTAAACTGATGGATCACATCATTGACATCCAACCTGCAGATAAGACTGATGAGGCTAAAAAAGGAAACTTCTTTAGTCAGATGAGCAATATCATCGCTAAGAACTGGCCACAATTCTTACGTGGTACAGGAATTACCCTTCTTATCTCAATTATCGGTACAGTTGTGGGTACTTTCATCGGTCTTATGATTGGTGTTTACCGCACAGCTCCTAAGGCTGCTAATAAATTTGTAGCCTTGCTCCAAAAACTCTTCGGTTGGGTGCTTAATGTCTATATCGAAGTTTTCCGTGGTACGCCAATGATTGTACAATCTATGGTTATCTACTACGGTACTGCCCAGGCCTTTGGTATCAATATTGACCGTACCCTAGCAGCTGTCTTCATCGTTTCTATCAACACTGGAGCCTACATGAGTGAAATCGTTCGTGGTGGTATCTTCGCTGTAGATAAAGGACAATTTGAAGCTGCAACTGCTCTTGGATTTACCCATGGTCAAACCATGCGTAAGATTGTTCTTCCACAGGTTATCCGTAACATCTTGCCAGCTACTGGTAATGAGTTCGTTATCAATATCAAGGATACCTCTGTTTTGAACGTTATCTCTGTTGTGGAACTTTACTTCGCAGGTAACACTGTCGCAAGCCAAACTTATCAATACTTCCAAACATTCTTTGTTATCGCAGCAATCTACTTTGTCCTTACCTTCACAGTGACACGCATCTTGCGTTATGTAGAACGCCGTTTGGATCAAGATACTTACACACAAGGAGGGGTTCACTAATGACTGAGACGATTTTAGAAATTAAAAACCTCAAAAAATCATACGGAAAAAATGAAGTCCTCAAAGATATCTCCCTCAGTGTCAAAAAGGGTGAGGTTATCTCAATTATTGGTTCTTCAGGTTCAGGGAAATCAACCTTCCTTCGCTCTATTAACCTACTCGAATCACCTTCAGGTGGTGAAATCCTCTATCATGGGGACAACGTCCTTGAAAAAGGTTACGACCTCACTACCTATCGTGAAAGACTCGGTATGGTTTTCCAATCCTTCAACCTCTTTGAAAACCTTAATGTCTTGGAAAATGCTATCGTAGCTCAAACAACTGTTCTCAAACGTGACCGTAAAGAAGCTGAAAGCATCGCCAAAGCTAACTTGGAGAAAGTTGGTATGGGGGAACAATACTGGAAAGCTAAACCAAAACAACTTTCAGGGGGACAAAAACAACGTGTAGCAATCGCTCGTGCCCTCTCTGTTGATCCAGAAGCCATCCTCTTTGACGAACCAACTTCAGCCCTTGACCCAGAAATGGTAGGGGAAGTACTCAAGACTATGCAGGAGCTATCCGAAACTGGTTTGACCATGATTATCGTTACCCATGAAATGGAGTTCGCACGTGATGTTTCAGACCGTGTCATCTTCATGGATAAAGGGGTAATCGCTGAACAAGGTAGCCCAGAACAAATCTTTGAAAATCCTAAAGAAGAACGTACTAAGGAATTCCTTAAA
The DNA here is from genome assembly GCF_000517725.1 of Streptococcus sp. SR4. Taxonomy (NCBI): domain Bacteria; kingdom Bacillati; phylum Bacillota; class Bacilli; order Lactobacillales; family Streptococcaceae; genus Streptococcus; species Streptococcus sp. SR4. The sequence goes on from NZ_AZYW01000022.1 coordinate 27,126, forward strand.
CGTTTCTTGGGTTAAATACGAAAAAGTTAAGGTTTCGACCTTAACTTTTTTAGATTCTCAGACATATAAAAAAACGGCAACTGCCGTTTTTTTTATTATGATTAGTTACGACGTGTACGTCTGTCAACGAAACCAAGGAAGGCCAATAGTGTCATGAAGATACCTACAAGACTGAATCCTGCTGCAGTTGACTCACCTGTTTCTGGCAAGCTATCTGCTTCTTGTACAGGAGCTTGTTTCTCAGCTTTTGTTTGACCATAATTTACAGGAACTTGCGCTACAGTTTGAGCTGCTTGTTCTTGTGTTGTGAAAGCAATAACTTTACCATCTACATCGTAAACAGGTACTGGTGTGAGACCTTTAGATGTAATGTTAGCGAACTCTTTAGCCAATTGTGTTTGACGCTCTTTGTCTGCCTTAGCTTTCATGTAGTTATCGAAGGCCGTTTGAACAGTCGTGTATTCGCTCGTTAATTTATCACGCTTAGCTGACAATTCAACAAGTTTCGCACGTTCGGTTGAAAGAGCACCTTTGGCTGCAGTAAGTTTAGCAAAGGCTGTTGCACGTTCTGCTTTAGCCTTAGCTAGGTTACCTGAAGCATTTGTAAGGGCTGCTAGACGGTTCTTAGCAGCAGTCAAAGCTTGGTTAGCTTGTGTCAATGCTACTTGTTTCTTAGCAGTATCTTGCTTAGCAGCGTTGTATGCATTTGTCAAACGTTGCAAGGTTGCAGAACTTGTCGCAAGTTTATCTTTAGCTGTTTGAAGCTCTGCTTGTTTTTCATCAAGAGTTGCTTGAGCTTTGCTAAGGGCTGCTGCTTTTTCTTGTGCGTTAGCATTAAGGTTTTCAACTGCAGCGTTAGCTTTTTCCAATTCTGATTTAGCAGTTGCAAGGGCTGCTTGTTTTTCAGAAAGGTTATTCTGAGCAGCTGCCAACTTGCTTGCAGTCGCTTTAAGAGCTGCAAGTTCTGACTGAGTATTCTTAAGCTTAAGAGTTGCTGACTCAGAAGCCGCTTTCTTGCTAGCCAAATCACTTTGAGCTTGATCGTTAGCTTGCTTAGCAGCTTCATAAGCTGCTTTTGCAGCAGCAAGATTTGCATTTGAAGATGATTGAGATTGGTTACCTTCATATGGGTTAGCAATCTTAGTTGTGTCAAAGCTACTATCAGAAGCGATAGAATTTTTATTGACATTGTTTACGTGAACGTTAAAGGCACCGGCAACAACACTGATATCTGTACCAATGTAAGACTCACCACCATCTGCTGTAAGACCAGAGATAGAACGAGCATGGTTCCACTCATTACCGTTAAACATGAAGTCAAGCATAGCTTCATAGACATATTTCTTAATGTCGTTAAGGGTAAATGGTCCTGTCAAACCTTGCCATGTATTAAGGTTTTCACCAATACTTACACTATTAAATGACTTACCAGCACGGTCAAGAGCGGCACTATCATGTCGTTGATGGGTAATAGCTTCCCAACCCCAGTTATCTGCTACATAACCATCTGAAACACGGTCAGCCGCAAGAACACTACCTTTTGAAACAGATGTTTGAGTTGTACCAAAGGCTGTACGAATTTGGTTAATCAAACTTGAAGCATACAATGACAAATCTGTAATTTGAGCTTCACTAAGGTTATTCAAATCACTAATTTTAACATTTTTATCCGCTTCATTATCTTGATAACTATTGTTACCACGATCACGTTTATTAACGTTCTTCAAGACTTGTTCAGCTTGAGCTTTTTCTGCTGCGGTCGCTGTTTTAGACTCATGAATCTTAAGAGCATTGACATACTCTTGTGACACTGAGAATTTTTGACGAACATTAGCTGTTGAAGTTGTTGAAGATTCTGCTTTTTTCTTAGCTGCTTCAGCGGCTGCAAGAGCAGCTGCCTTTTCATTAGCTACTGTTTGAGCAGTCTCATAAGCTGCTTTAGCTTGGTTTGCTGCATTTTGATCTGCAGTCAATTGCCCTTCTTTAGCTGAAATAGCAGTAGCTTTTTCTTTATCAGCTGCCTGAGCGGCTGCCAATTCTTCTTGAGCTTTTTTCTCAGCTGCTGTTGCAGCATCAAAAGCTGATTGTGCTTTAGCCTGATTCGAAGCTGCCTCAGAAGCGCTAGAACCATTAAGGGCTGCTTTAGTGGCATCTACTGATTTTTGAGCATTAGCCACTTCAGTAGCTTTTGCATTGACATTAGCTTGATCTGTATTAACGACAGCTTGCTGTTTGTCTGCTGCATCTTTGGCAGTTTTTTCTGCAGATTGAGCTGTTTCGACTGCTGACTTAGCTTCCTTAGCTGCATTTTCAGCAGTAGTTACTTGACCTTGAGCGGTAGCAATAGTTTCTGGACTTGCTTCATCGGCTGCTGTTTGTGCCTTTTGCAAGTTAGCATCTGCTGTCGCTAGGTTTGCTTGAGCCTGGTTTGCATCTGCTTCATGATTAGCAACTACTGACTCTTGTTGCGATACTGCTTGATTTGCAGCGCTGGCTTGTTCTCTAGCCGCTTCGACTTGGGCTTGAGTTGGGACAGCTTGTGTAGCTGTCGATGATACTGATGCTGTTGTTGAGGCTTGATCGTTTGTCGTTACCTCATCAGCTTTAGCAACTGTAGCAGAAACTGCAAGTGCTGCAATTCCGGCTGTCGCCAAAACCTTTTTATTCATAAGACGAACTCCTTTTTATGTTAAAAATTCACTACTATATAATAACATTTTAATAATCCTGAAACAAGATGCTGACTCCTAATTTTTAAAATTTAATTATTTTATAAGCTTTCATAGCCTGTTTACAAAAATCATTAAATTGTTAGTCAAAAGTAGAGTTGCTGTTTCAAAGTCCTTTTTTAGTCTTTGATTCTGCCTTATCGTTTTATTCTATCAAAACTTCGTTACAGTTTCTTAACTTTCTTTAAACGTTTTTTTGATATAATGTGTACTCATCATATGCAAATGGAGGAGAAAAGTGGCAAAATCATTAAAAACATTGAGTAACATCTTACTAGGAATGCTCTCACTGGCCTTGTCTTATTGGTTTTATAGGGGGCATCTCGAACAGTACGTTCATTACATCGCCCATTATGGCTCCTACTTTCAAGTCTTACTCAACCTAGTCATTATTGTCCTACTGAGTTACTTTGTCTACGCTTTTTTGAAACTCCTTCTTACTAGAAAGCTGAAAAAACAGACACTACTCCTACTCTACTTCATTTACTTTCTTGCTCTCTTCTACCTACTTTTCTTGAAAAACATTGGTACCCAGGGTCTATCACTTAACCCCCTTTCCTTCGCTCGGGAATTATATTGGGGTAGCCACTTCGTTCCCATCATGAACCTGTTAATGTTCATCCCTCTGGGACTCCTCTTTTCTTCACGATTGAGTAATCTCCTACTCTGTCTCCTTACCCTTTTCTCCGTCGAATCCATTCAATACTTCGGACATTTAGGAGTCTTTGATTTGGGAGATATCACCTTAAATATGTTAGGTATCCTTGTCGGAACTGCTATCCATCAACTCCCTCAATTTCAAACAGTTATCAAAAAGATTTTAAGTTAAAAAACTTCCAGAATTAATTTGGGAGTTTTTTTGTTTGTTCTATAGATTAATCATCGTCAGAAATTTTTAGAGGAATGCAGAAAAACAGCCCTCTACATCTAGAGAGCTGTTTTGAACTCGGGCTAAAATCCTAGTGAATAAAAAAACTGCCCCATCATAGAGCAGTTCCATTTTCGTGTATTCAATTGAACAAGGCCTAGGCACTTGTATCTTGAATTAACGACGAAGTCCGAGTGAGCTGATCAACTCACGGTAACGGTTGACGTCTGTGCGGCGAAGGTATGCCAACAAGTTACGACGGTGACCGATTTTTTTCATCAAACCACGGTAAGTAGCGTGGTCTTTTTTGTGTTGTTTAATGTGTTCGTTAAGGTGGTTGATTTCCCAAGTAAGGACAGCAACTTGAACCTCTACTGAACCAGTGTCACCTTCGTGACGTGCGTATTGAGCAATGATTTCATTTTTTTTCTCTTTTGAGATTGCCATGTTTTTTCTCCTTTTTTTGCTCCATCCGAGTCTTAGGATTGGCTCTCCTAAAACCAAGAAAGAGTTGGTTTGTCTTTACGACCTCTCTATTTTAGCTCATCTACTAATCTTTGTCAATCGCAAGATTTCACTGATTAAGTTTTTGAAGCTTAGACTTTTTTGCCATTTTTGCATTCAGAAAGAATCCAAGGAAAAGTAGGAAACTTACGATAGCATAAGCTAGAAAAATCCAACTAAAACTTGGAGATATGAGTGCTAACAATTTCAAAACATAAGGGGAAATGGCTGACCCTAGGTTACACCCTAAGAGGACATAGGCTGTCGCCTTATTCAACAGATTTCTAGCAATAGACTCAGAAAGTCGGTTAAAGATAATTGTCAAAATAATACTATAAAAGAAACCAACACCAACTGAAGATAAAATCAAAATCGGTAAGTTACTAGCCACTGACATCCCAAAGAGACAAACCGCTAACAAGAACATCACTATAAGCAAAAGACGATTTTTAAAATGTCCTATAAGCGAGGCGAAACTCAGTCCAGCTACAATTCCAATTCCCTGATCTAAACTCAGTACTAAGGCTGATTGACCACTCTCAATAGTCTTACCAGCAACTTGAAACAGAGGCACGCGCAAACTAATCGAAGAATTGATACAGATGACAAAACCTGCTAAAAGAGCCATGCCAAGAATCATACCAAGGTCTTTTTTGTTCAGAACTTGTTTTCTTTTTGTAATCTGCTTCTTCTCCACCTGCTCCATCGATGGCACAAAAAGGAGGTACATAATCAAAATCACAAAACCAAAACCATAGATAAGAAAGGCAAAGGTCCAATGAATTTTCAGTAATTGTCCAACTAAAAGAGAACAAGAAGCTCCACCAATCAACTCCATAGAGCCACGAATACCTAACATCTGAACTCGCTCTTTACCTTGATAACGTTGGCTGATAATGGCAATCGCCTTAGCATTGATAAGACCAATCCCCATTCCAAAAGCAATACGTGACAGTAAGACAAGAGGATAGGCTTGTACAAAAAAAGGAAAAATCCCAGCACTACTAAGTAAGAGCAGCCCAGTCACAATTAGCTGTCTATCACTTAGCCATTTGTCAATAAATGAATTAAGTAAGAGCATCGCGACTACGGAAAATGAAGGGACAGATACTAAAAGCTCCACTTGCGCGGCAGAAAAGGTTGGGCTATAGTAGTCCAACATAGGTGGTAACGCTGTTGAAATCGAAAAGGCCGAAATCAAGAGCAAGGATAGCCCAAGCAGGCTCATTTTTTCTAAAATTCGTGTCATAATATAGGGATAAGAATATCCTTTCCTTACTTGTCTAATAGTTATTTTTTCATTATAATCTAAGGAGACTTTAAAAAATAGGACCTAGGTCCTAAAAAAGGAGATGTATGCGTAATCATACCATAAGACCTCAACTTGACCAGGTCTTTCCACCCCCCTACCTCAACCAATTACAGAAAGTCACCTTTCAAAAGAACGATTATATTTGTACCCAAGGGCAAGCTATCACTGAGCTGACCTACATTTTATCAGGAAAGGTAAAAATTGTTCGTTCTCTCTTCAATGGTAAAGAACATATCCTAGAAACGCTCAATCAACCTCAAATATTGGGAGATGTAGAACTTATGACCAACCAACCAGCAGGATCATCAGTCATTGCTTTAGAAGATGTTCAAGCAGTTCAGCTCCCATTAAATAATAAAGAAGAACTCCTCAAAGACCCTGTTTTTCTCTACCAAATTGGACGTAACCTAGCTATGGCACTGCATAAGCAAGGTATCACTGCCTCAACGAATGCTAGCTACTCTGTCAAAGAGCGTCTGGCCACCCATATTTTGAATAGTGAAGAAGAGAATATCTTTCAATTATCGCCATCCATTTTAGCTTCCCGTTTTGGGACTAGCTATCGTCATGTACAGCGAGTCATCAAACAATTTATCGACCAGGGAATTATTGAAAAAGAGGCTTTTAAAACCTATCGTATTTTAGAGAGACAAACCTTGGAGAAACTGGCTTTTATCGATTAGAAAAAGCCTCACTTTAATCCTTGATGGTTTAATTTTCAACCCTTTTGTGCTATAGTTATAAACAAGTAAATCAAAGAAAATAGAGGTAAACAAATGGACGCTCAAACCAAAATTATCCGCGCCAGCCATATGATTGATATGAATGATATCATTCGCGAAGGAAATCCAACCTTGCGTGCTGTCGCTGAAGATGTAACCTTCCCACTGTCAGACGAAGATATTATCCTAGGTGAAAAAATGATGCAGTTTCTTCGTAACTCACAAGATCCTGTTATTGCCGAAAAAATGGGGCTTCGTGGAGGAGTCGGTCTTGCAGCCCCTCAATTAGATATCTCAAAACGCATTATCGCCGTTCTCGTTCCAAATCCTGAAGACGCTGAAGGTAACCCACCAAAAGAAGCATATAGCCTTCAAGAAATCATGTACAACCCTAAAGTAGTTGCCCATTCTGTTCAGGATGCTGCTTTGGGCGATGGCGAAGGATGCCTCTCAGTTGACCGCGACGTCCCTGGTTACGTGGTTCGTCATGCTCGTGTAACTGTTGAATACTTCAACAAAGAAGGCGAAAAGCAACGTGTTAAACTCCGTGGTTACAACTCAATCGTTGTTCAACATGAAATCGACCATACTAACGGTATCATGTTCTACGACCGCATCAATAAAGACAATCCATTCGCCATCAAAGATGGACTCTTAATTATCGAATAAAGAAAACCTCAGTAGAAATACTGGGGTTTTAGTTTGAAGATAAGGCATTAGTACCACTTTATAGCTAAGTCAAAGTAGAAAAGAACCGACTTCGTCGATTCTTTTTTCATTGTCTGAACCTGTCCTCAGACAAGCATATTGTATAGTGTTTCGTTACCGTGAAGGTTGATATAACTTGGGTCAAAGGCCGAAAGACGCTCGAGAAGTCCATCATAGTCGTTCTTATCACTAAGAGCTATACCAATGAGAACCGGACCTTTTCCTTTATTAGCACGTTTGATGTACTCAAAACGAGTGATATCATCATTTGGTCCCAAGATATCATTTACAAATTCACGAAGGGCACCAGGACGTTGTGGGAAGTTAACCACAAAGTAATGCTTGATACCATCGTAGATAAGCGCACGTTCTTCCATCTCTGGCATACGGTTGATGTCATTGTTACCACCTGAAATGATGCAGACGATGGTTTTTCCTTTAATCTCATCTTTGATCACTTCCAAAGCTGCCACTGATGCCGCACCTGCGGGTTCTGCAATGGTACCAACCTTAGAGTACATATCAATTAGGGTTTCTGAAATCAATCCTTCATCAACTCCCAAGAGGCGGTCAACATATTTACGTGCGACTTCATAGGTCTTGACACCTACCTTTTGAACAGCAATCCCGTCCGCAAACTTATCAATTTCTTCGAGTTTTACAGGATAACCACGGTCAAAGGCAGCACGCATACTACGAGCACCACTAGCCTCAACACCAATAACCTCCATAGATGGTGCTACATCCTTGATATAGGTAGATACACCAGAGATAAGGCCACCGCCTCCGACTGGAACCAAGATACTATCAAAGGAAACACCTTCCTCTTGAGCCTGCTCATAAATTTCATAAGCAACAGTTCCTTGCCCCGCTTGGACATTATAATCGTCGAATGGATCAATGAAAGTCATCCCTTCAGACTTGGTATATTCCTGTGCTGCTTGAGCAGAAGCATCAAAGGTATCTCCCACCAATTTGATTGTTACAAACTTGCCACCAAAGAAACGGACTTGACCAATTTTTTGGAGAGGTGTTGTTACTGGCATAAAGATGGTTGCCGGAATCTTCATCTCGTTACAAGTGTAGGCAACCCCCTGAGCATGGTTTCCGGCTGATGCACAAACCACACCACGCGCCTTATCCTCATCACTCAATTGATGGATAGCATAGTAAGCTCCACGCAATTTGAAAGAACGTACCTTTTGCATATTTTCTTTTTTAATATAAATAGTCGCCCCGTATTTTTCAGATAAGTAGCGATCAAAATCCAGTGGTGTGCGTTCCACCACGTTTTTTAAGACTTCATTAGCCTTTACGATATCATTTGCAGTAATCATTGGCTCTCCTTTGACACAATATTCAAACTATTTCTATTGTATCACAATTTTCAGAAAAAATAGCAGCCAGTATAAAGAAAACTCCTTGTTTACACAAAGAGTTCTACTTATTATTTATCAACTTTTTTTGACATCAAGAAGTTACGAAGAGCTGCAAGGGTTGCCGCACCTGCAAGGACAATAGCTGTAAGGATAGCTACAGCGTGTTCTCCCCACTTGTGAGATTTTGCTGTTTTAGCAATTGTAGCCTTAAGATCTTCAGTTGTTCCTTTTTCACCTGCTTGCGTCGTTGTCTTACTTGCAAGGTTAAGATCTTGACTACCATTGTAAGTGTTATCTGACGAAGCTGTATTGACAAGGTCTTGACGGCTACTGCGAGTATAGCTGACATTTGTTGTAATGCTATCAATCATCTCAACAATATTTCTGATTGTTGTTGCATCGTACAAGCCACCCTCAGTATCTTTCAAGATAGATACTGCTAATTTTTCAATAGAAACTTCTGAAGAAGCTGCTACCATAGAGTGAGATTCTGAGCTTGCTGTTTCTGAATATCTTGCATAGTTGCTAAAGAGTGATGCTGCTTCTGTAATCGTTTCAGAAGTACTTGGTAAGGTTTCTGAGACGCGAGGAGCTACAGAGAGTCTATTCCAACTATTGATGTTTTCTGATAGTCCATCAAGGATGACTTCCTCTGATGTGCTTACTGTTTCTGAAATCGCCGAAGTCACTTCTGAAGTGCTCACTTGACTTTCTGATTCTGTCAATGAAACAGCTGGTTCTTCAACTACTTCTGATTCTGAAACGACTGTGCTGATTGAATTCTCTGATTCAGATGCTGAAGTCTCTGAAGTTGATGCTTCTGAGATAATATCAGTTTCTGAGACCTTCGATGATACTGTTGTGCTTTCTGATACTTCTGACGGAGCAACTGAGACAATTGTGCTTGTAGTTTCTGAAACAAGGCTAGTGCTTGCCTGACTCTCTGATTCTGTCAAAGAAGCCACTGGTTCAACTACTGCATGTGATTCTGAAATTGCTGTCGTCGTTGAAATTGCTGACTCTGAAATTGATGCTACTGAACTATTTTCAGTTTCTGATGCTTCCGATGATACTGTTACACTTTCTGATACTTCTGATGAGACTGTTGAGGCAGCTGTGCTTGCAGCCTCTGAAGCTGGTGTAGTGGAATCTGATGCTACTGTACCTTGATCCGTATTAGATACTGAGTTGTCATCTTTCTTATCATGTGCGGTCTCTGACACAGCTATCGCCACTGGAACAGCTGCTGAGTTTACTAACTCGTCAACTGATGGTGCTGGTTTAGTTGTTTCATCGAGTTTAGGAGCTTCAACAGATGGTTTCGTATCAGTTGGAGCCTCTGAACCTTTATTTACTGTTGTATTTTCTGATTTAGCTGTTACTGAGCTTGCTTCAGATGTTACGGTATTATCTACTTTCTTACCAGATCGGTTAGTAACTGGTTTCAAGACAACAGGTTCTACCGGTGTTGCTGTTGTGTCTTCCTTGATATAGAGCATGTTCCAAAGAGTTAGTTTAGGAACTGAAATGACAAGCACTGGTTGACCATTTTCATCTGTTTCAAGACTTGCTTGTGCCTTCTTCATGCTTGAAGTTGCCCAATCATCTGGTGATGTCACATAGACTTGATCAGCAATTTTAGCTGCTTCTTGGGCTGTTTTACCTGCTAGACTAAGACGAACTGTGAGATTTTCTTGTGCGTCCGGTGTTTTATTGTCCGCATAACCCTCTTCATTATGCCAGCCCGCATTGATGCCCATCATATTAATCATTTGAACAGTTGAGAAACCTTTTCCTGATTTAGCAAATGTCCAAACTTGATCTCCTGTAACACCAAGAACATCCTTAGAAAGGATTTCACCAGCAGCATTCTTTGTAGATACAGACTGAGTGCTATTAGTCACACCCTCACCACGGAGAAGATTTTCATAAGCAGTGATAAACTGTTGGTAATTGTAAAGCTTACGAATAGTGTCCTTAGCTACACTGAGGTATTGCGTTGGGTAATAGGCACTTTGAAGAACGTTAAGGGCTGCATTAGCATTGGCAAGGGCTGCAATGGACATGTGATAGCCACCGGCTGCAGCTACTGTCGCATCTACGAGAAGTGTCGCATCAGCTTGCAATGGTTTACCAGCAAGGGCATCTTTACCCGCACCGTTAGTTGCTTTTCCGCCAGGAACAGTATAGTCAATACCTGGTTCTTCCATGTAGGCACCAACGATAAGTGATTTACCAGTTTTATTGCGTACCATATCGATACGTGCTTTCAAATCACCATAGGCAACCTGCATACGTCCTGGAATAACTGAACCACCATTTGTCCAAAGCTCATTATAAACAACATCTTGACGTGCCTTGGCTAGTTTATCGTCATTACCACCATTAACATCATTGATTGTGATGTAGTACTTTTCACCGATGAGATCTTTCATAGCATTAATAAATGACGCATATGAATCAGACATCATGTGTGAGTCAGCCTCGTCTGTGCTGTTACGGTGCTCATAATCAGTCACACGGTTGTCACCAATTGTATCACCTTGCCAACCATCGAATCCCATACGATCCATAGCTGATTTCATGACACCTGCGATATATTTTTGCCAATCTGGATTCGCCGGATCATAGTAAACTTGAGTTGGGTTATCACCGATAGTGTAAGTCATCGGTTCACCCTTCTTACCAAAGCTATCGTAGAAGTTATAAGCCAAAGCAGCAAGTGGAAGGGCTGGATTCTTTGGATTTGAATCTGCTGAAATCATGTTATAAAGCATGGCAACAGCACCTGACTTATGAACTTGGTCAACCAATTCTTTAATAGCCTTAGTGTCAACCTGAGTGTGACTCCAGGTATTCCATTTTTGAACAAAGCTATCGACACCTTCTGGGAAAGGATCTGTAGCTTCATTATAAGCATCATAGAAGAAATATGAGTTAATATTCATAGACTTCATGAGCTCAAGCTCTTTACGGTAGGCTTCAAGATTTTTAACAAGAATACTGTTTTGATCAGTTGGCGAACCTGCTACGATACCGTAACGTGGGAAAACTGTCCAATCATCTTCAACAGACAAGCCAGCACGCTTGCTTGACAAAGTACTACCAGATTTATCGTTGACACTGATTGTCACCAAGTAACCTGTATTGTTTGTCAACCACTCTGACGCTACTGTCAAGTTTGAAACCTTGGCTGAAGCTCCTGCCGCTAGCGTAAGGTCAACGTTATCTTGACCGATAATTTCTGAAGCATGTTGAAGTGTCAAGTTGACAGTCATCGTCTTAGTTTCTGCTGTTGGATTAGACACAACAACGGAATAATTAATATCACCATCTGTCTTGCTATAAGCTGCTTTTGTTGTTTCTGGATCTGTCAAGTAAGCATCACCATTCAAGTTTTGCTCTGTCACTTCTGTAACTGGTGTTACTTGAGCAGTTGAATGGCGTCCTGCCTCAGTAGCATTATCAGATGATGATGTGATAGTTTCCACAGCAGCTGACTCAGGAGCTAATGCTTCACTGGCTACAAGCGTTTCTGAGCTAGCACTCTCTGCTGGCACAGCTTGTGAAAAGATTGTAGAAGCTGTCGCTGTTGTTGCAGTATCTGTCGCAACAGCGGCAGATGATGGACCTACTTCTGTTGTCGCTACTGGAGCAACGGCCTCAGTTGGTACCACCACCAAGTTATCTGCTTCAGTTGTAATAACTGGTTTTGTTGCTTCTGAACTGACCACGTTATCTGCCTTGGTGACCTGATTCATCCCTAGGACACCACCGGCTACAAACAAACCTGATAATAATTTAGTTGACGCTACTTTCTTTGACATATCTCTCTATCCCTCTAAAAAAGTTTAAATCACCTCGGCGTTTCAAATTATCACTATTTGTATTTGCATGCTGTAAACTCGAGTTATTTTTAGTTTCATAAAAATCGCTTGGTGTTTCTTATAAAATTAATGTTAACTTAATCTTTTTTGTAAGACAAGGGAATTTCCGGTAATCCTCGTAAACGGTAATTTTTTCATCATGAATGGTCAGGTTTTTTCAGAAATTTGAGAACAACATTTTCTAATTTCATTAAATATTCACTTGATTCAGTCTACTTAAAATGACAAAAATAAATCCCAAATAATGAAAATCCATCACCTAAATAGTTCATGCGATGAGAATAAAAAACCACCTCTCACACAAGGCGAGAAATGGTTTGTTTATCGATTTTTAGTATCTAAAATAATGGTCACAGGTCCGTCATTAACCAGACTAACCTGCATATCTGCACCAAAGCGGCCTCTTTCTACAGGAACATGAGTTGACAAGGATTGGTTGAAATCGTCATAGAGCTGGCTAGCCATGTCGGGCTTTGCAGCACCCGTAAATGCTGGTCGATTCCCTTTTTTCGTATCTGCAAAAAGCGTAAACTGAGAAATCGACAAAATCTGGCCACTAACATCCTTAACAGAAAGATTCATCTTGCCATCTTCATCTGAAAAAATGCGCATATTGACAATCTTACGAACTGCATACTCTAGGTCCTCTTTGGTGTCCTCGGGACCAACTCCGACCAAGAGTAAGAGCCCCTGCTTAATAGCGCCAACCGTACAATCCTCAATAACCACAGAGGCACTTTGAACACGCTGAATTACAATCTTCATCGCAGAAACTCCTTACCCATTCGTACGTTTAACACTGTAAACGTCAGGAATAATTTTAATCTTATCCACAAGACCAGTCAATTCAATAAGGTTTGCAATTTCAAAGCTAACGTGAATATTGGCAAACTTCATGTCCTTAGTTGGTTGCGCATTGACCGTAGCAATGCTCTTGGTCGTATTTGACAAGATTTGAAGAACATCATTCAACAGACCAGAACGGTTAAGGCCATAGATGTCAATCTCTGCCAAATAAGATTTATTGGCATTACGTTCATCCCACTCCACTTCGATTAAACGTTGCTCATAACCTTCTTGACTCTTGATATTATTACAATCGGAACGGTGAATTGCAATCCCACGGCCCTTGGTGATATAACCTTCAATCTCATCTCCAGGTACTGGGTTACAGCACTTAGCGATACGCATGAGGAGACCTGAAGCACCTTGAATGATGACGCCATTTTCACTCTTAACCTTAAGAACTTCTTTCTTCTCAGTCTTAACTTCGCCACCGTTCATTAGCTCTTCAGCTTCAGCTTTTGCCTTCGCACGCTCTTCTTCACGGCGTTCTTTTTCCGTCAAACGGTTGAAAACAGCAGCAGCACTAATTTCACCAAAACCAACAGCGGCATAGAGAGCTTCTTCACTACGCACACTCATACGAGGGAGAATTTCCTCAATATGTTTCTTGTCTAGGTACTTATTGGCAACATAGCCATGCTCTTGGAAGTAGGCAATCAAAAGCTCACGACCCTTGGTGATAGAGGCTTCCTTGTCCTGATTTTTAAAGAATTGACGAATTTTATTTCTGGCCTTGGTGGTCTTAACCATCTTAATCCAGTCACGGCTAGGGCCAAAGGAATTGGCATTGGTAACAATCTCAACCACATCACCTGTCTTGAGTTTGGCAGTCAAGGGCACCATACGGCCATTAACCTTAGCACCTGTGGCCTTCTCACCGACTTGAGTATGGATGGCATAGGCAAAGTCAATAGGTCCTGAATCTTTAGGCAGTTCCTGAACAGCACCATTTGGCGTAAAGACATAAATACGCTCCGAGAAGATATCCTCTTTAACAGAGTCAACAAACCCCATAGCATCACCATTTGAGGCGTCTTGAAGTTCAACAAGATCTTTAATCCAGTTCATTCCCAAAGCAGACTCTTTCGAATCTACCTTGCCCTTGATACCTTTCTTGTAAGCCCAGTGAGCTGCAACCCCGTATTCGGCAACTTGGTGCATTTCCTTGGTACGGATTTGGATTTCAATAGGTCCTTTTGGCCCATAAACCGTTGTATGGATAGACTGGTAACCATTGGATTTAGGATTGGCAATATAGTCTTTAAAACGGCCAGGCATCGGACGCCAGAGCTCATGGATGTATCCCAACATGGCGTAAACATCACTATGCGTCTCCATAACACAACGGATGGCAATCAAATCATAAATTTGATCGAAGCGCTTTTTCTTGTCGCGCATCTTACGGTAAATAGAGTAGATATGCTTTGGACGACCATACACATCACCAACAAGTCCTTGTTCAGCTGTGTAGGTCTTAATTTTATCGACAATCTCGTCCACAAGTTCCTCACGCTCACGACGTTTTTCCTTCATCATGTGAGAAATCTTGTAGAATTCCACCTCATTAAGGTAACGGAAGGACATGTCTTCCAATTCCCATTTGATACGACTAATACCTAAACGGTGGGCCAAAGGAGCATAGATTTCCATAGTTTCGCGAGAAATGCGCTCTTGCTTATCCTTACGAAGATGCTTAAGGGTACGCATATTGTGCAAACGGTCGGCCAATTTAACCAAGATGACACGGATATCCTTAGACATGGCCATAAGCATCTTACGGTGATTTTCAGCCAACTGCTCCTCATGGGACTTGTACTCAACCTTACCAAGTTTAGTAACACCGTCCACGATATTTCGTACATCTGTGCCAAAATCCGCTTCCAAATCATCAAGCGTTTTTTCGGTGTCTTCAACGACATCGTGTAAGAAACCACAGGCTACTGTCACTGCATCAAGATGGAGATCTGCCAGGATACCTGCCACTTGAATAGGGTGAATAATATAAGGTTCTCCTGACTGACGAAATTGCCCACTATGAGCATCTGTTGCATAATGCCAGGCTTTTTCAACTAATTTCAAATCATCTGCTGACATGTAGGCCGAACAAATGTCTAAAATTTCTTCTCCTGTTACATTTTTATCTTTAGCCATGATTTCTTCCTTCGCTTCTTTTAATAACCTTTATTTTATCACTTTTACAAGTAAAGAAAAAGAGCTAGATAGGCAATTCTTAACCGCAAGGAGCTAACTTGAAAAGCACAATATCTTGTGTTAGAATGATTGAACAAACACAAGATATAGATAGAAAGAGGACGCTTATGTCTCAACTTACCCTCGTTTATATTAGTCTAAGCGGTAATACCCAAAGCTTTGTCAAACGTATGTCTGACTATCTGTCCCTCAACCACGGGATTGAATGTCGCCAAATCAATATTAAAGAGCTTAATCATGAAACCTTCCAAGTAGATGAACCCTTTGTCGCACTCTTGCCAACCTACCTTGAAGGAGGAAATGGCGTTGACAATGGAGATGTTGAAATCCTAACCAATCCACTGGGTGACTTTATCGCAGCCCATGGCAATCACGAACGTTGCTTTGGTATCATCGGTTCTGGTAACCGTAACTTCAATAACCAGTACTGCCTAACCGCCAAACAGTACAGTCAACGTTTTGGTTTCCCAATGTTGGGAGACTTCGAGCTACGCGGCACACAGTCCGATATCGAACGTCTGGCACCTATTATCCTAGAAGCACAAAAGAACTTTAACCAACGCTAAAACTAGAGCAAAAAAGCCCTGATAGGGGCTTTTTCCTTTGCTTAATTTTTTTCGTGTTTTTTGATTCCAAAGAATCCAGCCAAGGTCATAAGAACCAGACCAGCTA
Organism: Streptococcus sp. SR4; assembly: GCF_000517725.1. NCBI lineage: Bacteria > Bacillati > Bacillota > Bacilli > Lactobacillales > Streptococcaceae > Streptococcus > Streptococcus sp. SR4. Next base: position 42,964 of record NZ_AZYW01000022.1, read on the forward strand.
AAGTTGCTGACACAGATTCGTCTGAACCAGTGTTTGGCAAGGCCTTAACTGAACTTGAACCTTGGGCTTCTTGTACTTGAGCTTGAGGCAAGATAACGACTTGAGCATTTGACAATTGGATAGCTGGGGCAGGTTTAGCCACGCTAGCACCTACAGTAGCTTTTGGTGTCTCACGCTTAGTTTGATCCGCTGTCTCAGAACCTTTTGGTGACTTCTCAGATTCTTTCTTAGTCGTATCCTCAACTTGATTTGCCTTTTCCTTAACAACCAAACGATACTCTGCAAATCCTGCTTGTGTTGATGGTCCTACATAACTAATGGCATCCTGACCAGCAAGGTGGGCACGCGCATTATCAGATGAGGCAAAACGGATATCTGCATTCGTGATATTAGGGACGAAACTCCAATTTCCATCGGCACTCGGATTAATCGTTTTCTCGCTGACAATATAGTCAATGATGGCCTGACGATTCTCAAGATTGAGGAGACGTTTTTCTGCAGCATCTTTAACACCAGGGAAGTTACCAGTCGCACGATAGTTGTTAGTCACGACAAGGAAAGTCTGATTCAAATCAATAGGTTTCCCTTGATAAGCCAAGTCACGAACACGGCTAGCATCTGGGTTAACCAACTTACCTTCGCGATCGTATTTGTTAGGTTGTGTCAAATCAAACTTATAAGTCAACCCATCAATCACATCGTAATTGTATGAGCGATAGCTACTGTTAATGAGTTGTTGTGGTTCTTTGCTGTTAGGATCAATTTGATTGAACTGTCCTGCAGACATTTCCAACCATTCTTTAATTTGTGCCCCAGTCACTTTGAGTAGGGCAGTAACATTGTCGTAGAGGTAGAGGTCCGCGACGTTCTTAATGGCCAATGGACCAGCTGGGATATCGGTATAGTAGGTCGCATCCCCACGAGTCCCTGCCTTGAAAGGTGCAGCTGCTGAGAGGAGTGGAAGATTTTCATCTGCTGTTCCCGCTACTTGTTTTTTAGCATACCATAGTTGTGCATTATTAACTATTTGAATAGATGGATCATCCTGAACCTGAGCAAAGTAGCTAGTAATTGGTGCTGTAGTCTCACCAACTTCCTTACGAACATAGTTGATTGTTCCATTATGGTCATGAGCTGCCATGTCAATTAAGTCCTTGTCCGCAACATCTGACTTAGTGTCAATCTTTTCAAGCTTAGCCTTACTGTTAACAACTTTCCATTTGCCATTCGTGTAAGTCAATTTGACATCCATGATACCTAGATGATCCCCGAATTTACCAGCCATAACCACAGGTTTCCCATTGATTAGACCATTGACATCATCTACACCAGGGTATTTCGCATAAAAACTTGTGCCATCTCCATTTGGGAAATCCGCATGAGAATGCCCTGTCGCAACAGCATCAACACCTTCGATACCAGCAATTTGGTAACCTTCATTTTCCTCGTTCTTAGTGTATTCATTGTCACCAATACCAGAGTGAGCAGCAACAAGAATATAGTCAGCTCCTGCAGCCTTCATCTTAGGAACGATAGCCTTAACAGCCTCCATTGGATCATCAACGGTTACCTTACCTTCAAGGTTGGCCTTATCCCAAACCAAAATTTGTGTTGGAAGGACACCAGTAATACCGATTTTTAGTGTTACCTGTTTGCCGTCCGTATCGGTAAAGGTCTTGTTAACAATCTTATAAGGATTGTAATAGTAATCACCAGTCTGAGCATTACGCACATTAGCATTGATAATGTTAATCTTAGCAGCCTTAACCATACGATCCAAAAATTCTAGACCATAGTTAAACTCGTGGTTTCCAAGCGTTTCGGCGTCATACCCAAGCATCTCGAAAGCCTTGTACATAGGGTGAGTCTCACCTTGGGCAACAGGATCAATCAAGGCCTTATAAGTCCCAAAAGGAGTTCCCTGAATCGTATCCCCACTATCCACTAAGACCGTATTGGGATTAGTTTCACGGGCTTTTTTGATAAGGACAGCAGTTTTAGACAAACCAACTGTTTGAGACGGCTTATCTTGATAATAATCATAGTTAACTAAGTTGGTATGAAGGTCTGTTGTTGACAAAATCTGCATATCAACGGTCTGCCCCTCATGAGCAGGCTCTGTAACAGTTTCGACCTGTACTGGCACTGCTGGTGTCACCTGATTGGCATTTGTCAAAACAGCACTGGCTTCTTGACTTGCTTGGTTCGTTGAGGTATTAGCTGATGGCTCTGTAGACGCATTTGTCGCTACTGTTGTTGGTGTAGCAGAGACAGTCTCTGTTCCTCCTTGAACAGCTGTCCCAGAAGTTCCTTGTCCTGATACTACTGATGCACCACTATCTGCCACAGTTTCCGTAGAAGTAGTTGATACAGGTGCCGTTGCTTCATCGGCTTGCCCTACGACTTGTGGCACAGTCAAGAGAGCAAAGAGGCCCAAAACCACAGCGGATTGAGTCACATAACGATTCGTTTTCATTAAAAATCTTCCCCTTTTATAAAGATAATACAATTATATTAAACCTATATAAGATTATCAACTTTTTTAGAAATACTCGATTTGTCATACAAAACCAATGACAAGATTCAATCTTAGCTTAAAAGTGTCAAATACAAAAAAGTTGGAACAAGGCCAACTTTCTTTTATTTATTCAATTCTAGGGCATAACTGACACTACTCAAAGCGTAGAGAGGAGCCGTTTCCGTCCGCATAATACGCGGTCCAAGGCCAATTTTAAGGCCACCAGCTTCTTCAAATGCATCAATCTCAGACGGAGAAATACCACCTTCTGGTCCAAAGATAAAGAGAATTTTCTGACCATTCTCTACCTGAGCCAACTCACGAGCTAAAGTAGCCAACTCGCCTGCTTTGGCTGTTTCCTCATAGGCGATAAAAATCTTATCAAAATTATCTAATTCTGATAGAAATTCTCCCTTCTTCTCGAACAATCTAACTTCTGGCACACGATTACGCTTGGATTGTTCTGCAGCTCCTAGAGCAATCTTGGCAAGTTTATCTTCCTTCTTGGCAAGCTTCTTACCATCCCACTTGACCACAGACCAGTCGGCAGGGAAGGCCCAGATAGCCTGAGCTCCAAGCTCTGTTGCCTTTTGTGTCACCAACTCTAGCTTATCTCCCTTGGGAAAGCCAGAGGCAATGGTTACAGATACAGGCATCTCAACATTATCATTTAAGTCTTCAATCACTTCAAAGACATGATTCTCACGGTCAGTCACACGCGCAAGACGCTTGATACCGTCTTCAAAAACTAAGACAACCTGATCATCCTCTGTTAAACGCATAACGTTAAACATATGCTTTACAGTATCCTTGTCTTTGATAGTTACTGGATTTTCAACTTGCCCCTTTATAAAATACTGTTGCATTTAGCCTCCAATCACACCTGAAATATCATCTGTCTTCTTGAAGACACAAGCATTCCACTCTCCCTGAACCATGTGAGTTTCTAGGAAGAAACCTGCTTTCTCAGCCGATGCACGCACCATATCCCATTTTTCAGAGATAATCCCTGACATAATCAAATAACCTTCGTCCTTAACCAAACGGTAGGCATCTTCCGTCAGATGGATGAGAATATCCGCCAAAATATTAGCCACGATAACATCAGCTTCTTGAGTTACACCCTTCAAAAGATCACCTTCAGCAACGTGGATATTTTCCATGCCAGGATTCATATCAATGTTTTCCTGTGCCACTCGAACCGCCACATCGTCAAGGTCATAGGCATAGATTTCCTTAGCTCCAAGAAGAGAACTAGCAATCGAGAGGACACCCGAACCAGTTCCCACATCAATCACCGTCTCGCCACCACGAAGCACCTGTTCGAGTGCAAAAAGACTCATCTTAGTCGTTGGGTGTGTTCCGGTTCCAAAGGCCATGCCAGGATCTAGCTTGATAATCTTCTCACCTACTGATGCCTCATAATCCGTCCATGACGGTACGATAGTCAAATCGTGGGTAATGCGAGCTGGTTCATAGTACTTCTTCCAATTCTCAGCCCAGTCTTCTTCAACCAATTCTTGAGTAGCCAAGTGAATATCTCCAGTTTCAAGACCAAAATCTGTCAACTCAGCCAAACGCTCATTAACCTGCTTAGTAATAGCTTCGATATCTGCTGACTCCGGATAATAAGCCGTAATTTTAACCGTCTCAACCTGTTCAACCTCAGGATAAAGCTCACCAAAACGGTCTGCATTTTCCAAATAATCTGCACTATCATCAATAGCCACACCTTGACTACCAGATTCAATTAAAATATTAGAAGCCGCCTCTTCGACCTCACGATTAACTTCAATCGTTAGTTCTTGCCATTTGTCCATATATTATTTTCTTCCTTTTCTGATAAATAGTCTTTAAAACGTTCCTGCAACTGGGGAATGACACCTTCTGCTTTTATAAAATCCTCTACAGGCATTAGTTTAAATTCCTGCCCCTCGTCACCAAAATGAATCTCACGATACTGCTCTTGACTAATTTGGCCAACCACAAAAACGGCTGACCTATCTTTATCCAACATACTAGGATAGATTTTCGACCAAATAATCGATTCCTCTTTCAGAGCCAATCCAAGCTCCTCCCAGACCTCACGTTGAAGACATTCAAGAGGCGTTTCTTGACCTTCTCTTCCACCACCTGGCAACTCCCATGTATTTGGCCAAGGAATATCTGGTTTATTATCTCTAAGAATAACCAAAATACTTTGCGCTACGAGTAAGGCAACCTTAACACCTGTAAAATCAAACTGATTTTTTAAATAAGCATCCATCCTTTTTCGCTCCCTTTAATACCTCGGATAAGCAAAAAATTCCTTCTCTTCAAGTTGAGCTTCCCCTTTTTCGAAAGCTTCTTTGTCCCAAACCAAACCGAATTCCTCAGGTCCATCATCAGATAGAAAATCCATCAAGTCACTCAATCCTTCTGTCGCCACCTCATTCAAAGTCTCCGCAAAATAGGCCAAAAACTCACGAGATAGACCTTTCTTAGGTTCATATGGGATTGTCACTAGGTAGTCCTCTTCATCAAAACGTGATTTTGCTGGATTGTAAAAGAGCACGTAGTCTTCAAAAATGACATCTTCATCAGACACTTCACCCTTATCATCAATAGTCTCCACATTGCTACTGTTTTGTGCTTCTAGGATAAACGTTACTTCTACAGCGTGATTCTTTTTATCCCAGTCCATAGCGAAATCATAGTCCAGGTGCTTATCCAATTCTTCTTCTAATACTGACAAAAAGCCGAATTTAGCCATTTGTTTTCCTCGTTCTTTCTTATTATTCCCTTTATTTTAGCATAAAAGGAGCCAATAAAAAACAGAGTAGGCTGCCCCACTCTGTCCTAGTTTATTATTTAGCATTTTCAACCGCTGCTGTCACAAAGGCGGTGTAAAGTTCCTCAGCATGGTTTGGACGGCTATGGTATTCTGGGTGGTATTGCGCTGCCACAAAGAATTTCTTGTCTGGGAGTTCTACAACTTCCATCAAACGATTATCTGGTGACACACCTGAGAATACAAAGCCCTCAGCCTCAAACTGTTCACGGAACTTAGTATTAAATTCATAACGGTGACGGTGACGACGTTGAACAACTTCTTGATTACCATAAGCTGCAGCTGCCTTAGAACCTGGTTTCAACTTACATGGGTAAAGACCGAGACGAAGAGTACCACCCATATCTTCAATGTCAATTTGATCACGCATAATATCGATAATTGGATATTTTGTGTTTGGATCAAGCTCAGCTGAATTAGCGCCATCCAAGTTAAGGACATGACGAGCAAACTCAATACATGTCAATTGCATACCAAGACAGACACCCAACATTGGCACATCATTTTCACGTGCATAACGAATAGCTTGAATCTTTCCTTCAGTACCACGTTGACCAAAACCACCAGGAACGATGATACCATCAGCATCAGCCAAACGAGAGGCAACATTTTCAGCAGTCAAATCATTAGCATTGACCCAGTCAATATCAATAGCAGTATCATTTGCCAAACCAGAGTGTTTAAGTGCTTCAACCACTGACAAGTAAGCATCGTGAAGCTCCACATACTTACCGACAAGGGCAATCTTAGTTGTCTTCTTAAGATTAAGTACCTTATCAACCATAGCAGACCATTCTGTCATATCTGCAGCTGGAGCATCTAGTTTCAAATGATCACAAACGATTTGATCCATACCTTGAGCCTGCATATTAAGTGGCACTTGATAGATATGTTCCACGTCGAGTGATTCGATAACAGCCTCAGGTGCAACATCACAGAACTGAGCCAATTTATTCTTAATTCCTTGACCAGCAGGTTGTTCTGTACGAATAACCAACATATTTGGTTGGATACCCAAACCACGCAATTCCTTAACAGAGTGTTGCGTTGGTTTTGTCTTCATTTCACCAGCAGCCTTCAAATAAGGAAGAAGCGTTGTGTGGATATACATAACATTATCAGAACCCACATCAGCCTTCATTTGACGAAGAGCTTCAAGGAATGGAAGACTTTCAATATCCCCAACCGTACCACCAACTTCAGTGATAATGACATCTGAATCAGTCGTTGTCGCTGCACGCTTAATCTTGTCTTTCAAAGCATCGGTGATATGCGGAATCACCTGAACAGTCGCACCAAGATACTCCCCTTTACGTTCCTTACGCAAAACTTCGCTGTAAATCTTACCAGTAGTCACGTTAGAGTATTTATTAAGATTGATATCAATAAAACGTTCGTAGTGACCAAGGTCAAGGTCAGTTTCAGCACCATCATCAGTGACATAAACTTCACCGTGTTGGTAAGGACTCATTGTCCCTGGGTCAATATTGATGTAAGGATCGAATTTTTGAATCGTAACCTTAAGACCACGGTTCTTAAGCAAACGTCCAAGACTTGCAGCTACAATCCCTTTACCAATTGAAGATACCACACCACCAGTGACGAAAATATATTTTGTCATGTTAACTCCTTATAATATTATTCAAAACAACTACAGATAGTAGATTGATTACCCACTCAAATAATCACGACAGCCCTTTCCTAGTACCTGATTGGAGCAGTACAAAGTACCTCACCTTAGACAAGTCCAGTAAATGACTAAAAACAAAAATGACCCCCAAGAGTTTCACTCTGGGAGCCTTAATCATGACCTCTTCAAAAGAGGTGCCCGATAAATAGTCTAAACTATCCAAGACCATTTGTCAATGAAAACTTAGTCGTTTGACTCATCCTCATAGTCATCGTCATCATCTTCTTCTGACAACTCAACATCATCCAAATCATCATCTGGAATAATTTCATTCAACTCAGAGTCATAAGATTCCACTTCGGCTTTCTCATCATCTTCGCTATCGTCGTCATATTCAAGACTATCAGAATCAGGTGTGAAGTTTTCGTCTTCTGGATCATCGTCATTATAATCGATGGCATCTTCATCACCATCCATGAAGGCATTAACTTTCTTGTTCTTACGTTTTGGTGCATTTTCATCAGTATCTTCCAATGTGATGACCTCTTCATCGATTTCATCAATTGCATACCATGAACGCAAGCCCCATTTGTTATCACCTAGTGGAATGAAACTTCCATCCGTATTCAAATCTGAATAAAAGAATGGCAAAGCATTGCGGATATCAGCATCCGATTTTTCTAAGTAATTTTGAATTTCATTGACCAAATCATTGAAATACATTTCATTATCACGACCACGTGTTTCTAAGATAGCACGGGCCACTTCAATCATTGATAATTCACTTTTTTCTTGTCCAGCAAATACGTCTAGTTCCAAAGTGGTTCTCCTTCATTCTTACTCAAGCTAGTTTCCATCAGAAATAGCTCAGCAATCAATTTTTCGCTACCTTTTATTTTACGCTAAAAAGAGTCAATAGTCAAAGCATTTATAGAAGAAAAAATCAAGTCTCAACAGAAACTTGATTTTAGTCATATTATTTAACTTTTGCTGTGCTTGTGATAACTTCAACAGCTTTCTTCATAGTGATATCGTGTTTAAGCATTTCAGGTGAAAGAAGTGCAGAAACTTGTGATACTTCCATGTTGTACTCAGCTGCAAGATCATTGATTTCTTTTTGGATTTCTTCTTCTGTAGCGTCGAATCCTTCAGCAGCAGCAACAGCTTCGATAACAAGGTTAGTTTTCACACGTTTGTCAGCGTCAGCTTCATATTGTTTGTGAAGATCTTCTTGAGTTGTACCAGTGATTTGGAAGTACATTTCAGGAGAGATACCTTGACGTTGCATGTTACCCATGAATTCGTTCATAGCACGGTGAACTTCGTCTTCAACCATTTCTGCTGGCAATTCAACGATTTCAGCGTTTTCAACAGCCAAATCAAGTGCAGCACCTTCAACAGCGTCATCATATGCGATTTCTTTAGCTGCTTCAAGTTCTTTACGGTATTTAGCTTTCAACTCATCAAGAGTTTCAACTTCATCGTCAAGATCTTTAGCCAACTCATCATCAAGAGCAGGAACTTCTTTAGCTTTAACTTCGTTAACTTTAGTAACAAATACAGCAGCTTTACCTGCAAGATCAGTAGCTTGATAGTCTTCTGGGAAAGTTACTTTAACTTCTACTTCATCACCAGCTTTTGCTCCAACCAATTGGTCTTCGAATCCTGGGATAAATTGACCTGAACCAAGTTCAAGAGAGTGGTTTTCACCTTTACCACCGTCAAATTCAACACCATCTACTGAACCAACAAAGTCGATAACAACAGTGTCGCCATTTTCAGCTGCACCTTCTTTAACGACCAATTCAGCCAAGTTTTTGCGTTCGTTTTCAAGCTTAGCATCAACTTCTTCATCAGTAACTTCTTTAGAAGCTTCAACTGAAACTTCAAGATCTTTATATGCACCAAGTTTTACTTCAGGTTTTGTAACAACTTCTGCAGTAAGTGTCCAATCTTGACCTTTTTCAATTGATTTTACATCAATTTTTGGTTGTGCAACAACATCAAGACCAAGTTCAGCAATCGCTGCTTCATAAGCTGCTGGAAGAATTGCATTCAAAGCATCATCGTAAAGAGCTTCTTCACCAAATTTTTGGTTAAATACGGCACGAGGCATGTGTCCTTTACGGAAGCCTGGAGCGTTCAAATTCTTTTTAACCTTGTTAAACGCTTGATCCAAAGCTGGTTGAATTTTATCTTGACCGATAGTGAATGTCACCACACCACGGTTAGTGGCTGTGTTTTCAAATGATACAGACATGTAGTCATTCTCCTTAAAATTTTTTATAGATACAGTTTAGTTTACCATATTTCAAAGCCTTTTAAAAGTTTTTTTCTCCAATTTAATCACAAGAAAATCGTTAGGAACTGTTACTTTTTCAAATTTTTGATAAACTAAAGCTATGAATATTTTACAAAGATACATCCAACAATTTAATTTTGAAGAGACCCTAATGGTACTCATTACAAAAGGGATTAAGCTCCTCATTCTTCTCATCATCTTTCTTCTTAGTAAGAAGATTATCAACTTCCTTTTTAAACATACAGTTGGACGCTCTCTAGCTTGGACAATTCAAACACCTGCTCGACAAAAAACCATTGAACGTTTACTACACAATTGCATGAACTACGTGCTATACTTTTTCCTTGTTTACTGGCTTCTTAGTATCCTTGGGGTTCCAGTATCTAGCCTCCTTGCTGGTGCAGGACTTGCTGGGGTTGCTCTTGGTCTAGGAGCTCAAGGCTTCCTATCAGATGTCGTTAATGGTTTTTTCATCTTGTTAGAAAACCAATTTGAAGTCGGTGACTCAGTTGAAGTAGGACCCGTTACAGGCCTTATTTCAACCGTAGGTATTCGAACTACTCAAATTCGAGGATTTGATGGAACTCTCCACTTTATACCTAACAGAAATATCACAATTGTATCCAACAAATCTCGAGGGGATATGAGAGCTCAAATTGATATCCCAGTCTATCCGTCAACCGATATCAATAAGGTGACAAGCATCATCCAAGAAGTAAATCAAGAAAACATTGAAAACTATCCTCAAATCTGTGGAGCACCAAATATCATTGGATTAAGCACAACTCCTTCTGGACAACTGGTATTTCGTATTGATATCTTTACAAAAAATGGACAACAAACTCATATCTATGCAGACTTCTTGAAACTTTACCAGGAAGCCCTAATCAAAGAAAATATTGAACTTCCAAGATTTATTGGAAACCCTATAGCAGTAAAATAAATTCATTACATTAAAAACACTTCAAAAGATAGATAAGATGAATCTACTTTCGAAGTGTTTTTTATTCATATTAAACAATATTGCCAGTCAAGGTTCTATATTAAGAATTAATCATCTTCATTGTAAGGATCAAAATCAACCATCCAAAATTTTAACTCTCGAATCATCTTTTTCCGACCTCTAAAACACTCCCCAGCTAGCAAACGGTCTAACTTAGTAGCATCTTCCGAAGACAACTGATTACGGAAAGCATTAAGCTGCTCATCATAAACAAGCCTATCAACAGCATCTAACTCTTTATTTGGAAGACAAAAAGCAATATCTGAAATTTCAATATAACATTGTCTATTGGCTTGTCGTTTTACAGACTCCTGCCTTCTAACCTCATCATTAAGTCTATTCCTAAATTTCGTTTTAAAATAACGCCGTAACTTATCATCATCAGACTTTAATTCAGGAAACTTTTCTAAAAGCTGATAAAGCGTCATCATAGCTTCTTGCTCCATATCAGCTTGGTCCCAAAGTTGGATGAAATATTGTCGACTAGCCTTAAGTACAATCGGCCTAACAACCTCATATGCGTGAACAAAAACTTCTTGTTCCATTCAACCTCCTATTAATAGATATAATTTTTGTAATTAAATTAATTACGAGACCTATTATAAGAGATAAATAAGAAATAAAATAGTGACATATATGTCACTATAAAAGGTGATAAAAACAAAAAAAAAGCTAGACCTACGTCCAGCAATGAAATC